>JAFOIR010000065.1 GCA_017420625.1 Bacillota bacterium | reverse complement strand
GCTTTCAGATATACCATATCGCCGGTACCGGTCGTATTATGCGTATGCAGATGCAGCGGAATGGAAAGCTCGCTCTTCAGTCTCTTGACCAGGCTGTAAGCCGCATAAGGAAGCAGAAGGTTAGCCATATCCTTGATGGCGATGGTATCTGCACCCATATCCTGCAGCTGGCAGGCCAGACGAACAAAATAATCTTCGTCATGGACAGGGCTGATCGTGTAGCTGATGCAGGCTTCTACGGTACCGCCGTAGTACTTGGTGTACTTCATGGCAGCTTCCATGTTGCGCGGATCATTCAGAGCATCGAAAATACGAACCACCTGGATACCGTTTTCGATCGATTTCTTACAGAACTGCTCCACTACATCATCTGCGTAGTGTTTGTAACCAAGAAGATTCTGGCCACGAAGCAGCATCTGCAGCGGTGTTTTGGGCATCGCTTTCTTCAGCGCTCTTAATCTCTCCCACGGATCCTCATTAAGGAAACGCATGCAGGAATCGAAGGTAGCACCGCCCCAGCATTCAAGGGACCAGTAACCTATACTATCCAGGATCTCACATGCCGGAAGCATATCTTCCGTACGCATACGGGTCGCAGCCTGGGACTGATGCGCATCACGAAGGATGGTATCAGTAATTCTTAATGGATTCTTTGCCATATTTCTAAGCCTCCTCGAACCTTATCCGAACAGTGCCATCAGCACACCGGCAGCAATAGCGGAACCGATAACGCCGGCCACGTTGGGACCCATAGCATGCATCAGCAGGAAGTTGCCGGGTTTGGCTTTCTGACCGACTGTATTGGAAACACGGGCTGCCATTGGAACAGCAGAAACACCGGCCGAACCAATCAGCGGGTTGATCTTCTCTTTCAGGAACAGGTTCATGAATTTTGCTAGCAGAACACCGCCGGCAGAACCGCAGCCAAATGCTACAATACCCATTGCCATGATACCAAGGGTACGCAGGCTCAGGAATGTGTTGGCTGTAGCTGTTGCACCGACAGAGATACCGAGGAAGATGGTAACGATGTTCATCATCTCGTTCTGAGCGGTCTTGGAAAGACGCTCTGTCACACCGCTCTCCTTCAGCAGGTTACCGAACATCAGACAGCCGATCAGAGGTGCAGCAGAGGGAACCAGGAAGGAAACGAAAACAGTTACAACGATCGGGAAAATGATCTTCTCGACTTTGCGTACGGGACGCAGCTGTTTCATGGAGATCTCTCTCTCCTCCTTGGTTGTCAGCGCTTTCATGATAGGCGGCTGAATAACCGGAACCAGTGCCATGTAGGAATAAGCAGCAACCGCGATCGGACCAAGCAGATCCGGTGCAAGACGGGATGTTACATAAATAGCGGTAGGACCATCTGCACCACCGATAATACCGATGGAGGCCGCTTCATTGGGTGCAAATCCAAGCAGGGTCGAAGCAGCGATAAAGGTAAGGAAAATACCGAGCTGCGCTGCTGCACCGAGCAGGAGGCTCTTCGGATTGGCGATCAGCGGACCGAAATCGGTCATCGCGCCGACACCCATAAAGATCAAACAGGGATAGATTCCGAGCTTAACGCCCAGATAGAGGATATCGATCAGGCCTGCGGAAACACTCTGTCCGACAGGAATCTGAGAATAAACACTCTGCGCTACGCCAACGGAAGCCATATGATCCGCCAGTTCCTGTGTCATGACACCGCCGTGCAGAATGTCCCAGTTTACATGTCCTCCGGCGAAGAAGATCTCGTGATACATTTCCGCACCGGGAAGGTTGGTGAGCAGCATACCGAAGGAAATCGGCAGAAGCAAGAGTGGTTCAAACTGCTTTTTGATAGCCAGATACATCAGAATAAAAGCGATCACGATCATGATCAGCTGTCTGGGATCACTGCCTACCAAATAGAATCCTGTTTGTTTCAGGAAATTAAGGATATATTCCATTTGACAAGCTCCTTTTCAAGTTATCGGAAAAAGGGCTCTGCTCAGGAAAGAACAACCAGAACAGCGCCGGATTCGACGGTAGATCCCTTGGTAACATTGATCGAGGCGACGGTTCCGTCGACCGGAGCCTGAATCTCGTTTTCCATTTTCATAGCTTCCAGAATGACAAGCGTCTGACCTGCAGCGACCATCTGTCCCTGCGCGACCTTGACATCCAGAATATTGCCAGGCATAGGAGCGGTAACAGAAGTTCCGCCAGCAGGAGCCGGTGCAGCCTTTTTCTCCGGAGCGGGAGCTGCCTTGGGAGCGAAATCTTCGCCTTCCTTCAAGGCCTCTAATGTAATCTCATAGTCGGTACCATTGACATTGACCAGATACTTTTTCATGGTAAGTTTCCTCTCTGCAATCAGATTTTTTTGATTGAAATGATTTGGATTTTGTTGATATCGGTCCCCAGTTCTTCCGCAATAGCTGCAGATACAGCTGCGACGAATTCAGGACGATTAGGAATCTCCCCGGAAGAAGCACGTGAAGGTGCTGCCGGAGCAACCGGAATCGGCGCTTTGACCGCTTCACCCGGTTTATCCTTGACCAGAACACCGATGATCTTTCCCATAAGCCAGATCAGAAAAATGATACAGATCAGACCAAAGAAAACGACACCGAGTCCCATGGCTATAACAAGACCGTTGGAGATGCTTAGAAGCACGATAGATCCTCCTTTCCCTATCTTAGCATACTGTGATAATTCTACCATGAACCGACCTAAATATCAACTAAAAATCTACCGTAAACGATCGACTTTTGATTTGGATAATCCACTGACTCTGCCTATCTGACGGATGCTGATCCTTCTGTCTTTCAAAAGAGATCTGACTGCCGAAAACAGACACTCCTGTTCGTCCATAAGGGGATCTTTTTCCTTTATCTTTTCACATTCCTGTTCCAGCAGTTTTTTTACTTCCTGATCAGAAAATGCCCCTCTCTCAACCTTTTCCCCGAGCAGCATTCCTTCTCCTGGCCGGCTTTCTGTCCCGGTCCCAAAATAGCGAAGCTCGTCCAGGATCGGTTTTGTGTCGATCCCGGGATATAGCCGGGAATATTCCCTGTAAGAACTGTAGGGTCGGATCTTTTTCCCCTTGTCCCTGTGAAGCAATCGTACCAACCCGATCAGTTTTCTGCGGTCTGTAATCTTTTCACTGGTATAACGATCCCGGAATATTCTGACATGATCTACAGCATAGTGACTTCTGAAATATCGGCTGTAACTGATCCCCAACCGTTTCATAAAATCCGCCAGCTGACCTTTTGCCCTGGTCTCGACCACCAGATGGGCTGTATTATCTTCGATCAGATAGGCATAGACCCGAATACCGGTCTGCTCTCTGTAATGACAAATACGGCTGATATAGATGTTCTTATCTCTTTCTCTCAGAAAGACAGGACAGTTCCGATAACCATATACTCGCACATAGTAAACTCCCGCTGCATCATTTCTTGCTTTTTTAGGCATGCCAGGTCTTCCCCCTTTCACTCGGACATCCTTTCATGATAGCTGAAATGATAGGCAATTACCATAAACGACTGATTCAAAAAAGAAAAGAACCTGAACGACAAGTTCAGGCTCTCACAGTTTTTTTATGCGATTGTCTTTTACTGGGATACACTTTCGTCTTTTTGTCTTTCGTCGAGAGAAAACAATGCGGCAGCAAATTCATCCGGATCAAACGGACGAAGGTCTTCAATTCCCTCTCCGATTCCGATGTACTTGACCGGAATCCCAAGTTCATTGACAATGCCGATTACCACTCCGCCTTTGGCTGTACCGTCAAGTTTGG
>JAFOIR010000064.1 GCA_017420625.1 Bacillota bacterium | reverse complement strand
TACTGCCTCTGCAGCCAGCACCTGGATAATGAACCGGGCGACCGCGCGGCAGACTGCGGCGGCGTGATGGATCCGGTCGCTGTAGGGGTGAGGAAAAACGGTGAGTGGGCGATCCTCCACCGCTGCAGGATCTGCGGACACCTCAGTTCTAACCGCATCGCGGCCGATGATAACCCCATGAAGCTGATGTCGATTGCCATGAAACCGGTAGCAATCCCGCCGTTCCCGCTGGAGCGAATCGAGGAAATGACCAGGCTGATGGGCGGCGACGGCGAACTGAAATGGTAAGCTAAAAGACAACTGAATAATGCATTTTTTACATAGCGCATTCGGAATAAAACCCCGGATGCGCTATTCTTTTGCCCATTTTCAGAAGAAGGAGGAACAAAACTATGAGCAAGTTAGTGGTCGCGGAAAAACCTTCGGTTGCCCAGTCTCTGGCTCGCGTCATCGGTGCCACGAAACGCCAGGACGGGTACCTGGAAGGGCCCTGCAGGTCCAGTGGACCTGCGTCCAGGGCGGACCGAAGCGGAGCGGAGACCGGTTACGTGGTCAGCTGGTGTGTCGGCCATCTGGTGGAGCTCTCCGCTCCTGAGCGTTACGACGAGCGCTTTGCCAAATGGCGGCTGGAGGACCTGCCGGAACTGTGAGCCAAAGAGGCGGCGAAAGCTGCCTCGGTACATATTTCTTCAGTTGGTATCATGGAACATACCATGTCAGAAAAAACTGCGTACTTGATTTGAAAATCGGACATGGTATAATTTCTGTACCAACCAGATATCCTGCCTGGGAAGATTGACGATCGGAGGATCCTGCAGTGAACGATGATAGAACTTATATGAGCTACGAAGAATACCTGGTCAAAGTCAAAGAGGGGATTGTGACCAAAGACGGCAACTGTCCGGTTACTCCTCTTCTTGTGATGCTGCAGGGCAGGTGGAAATCTCAGCTGATGTATGAGATGTGCATCTATGATACGGTACGCTTCGGACAGTTGAAGAAGGACCTTCCCGGAATTACCAATACCATGCTGACGAAATCCCTCAGAGAACTCGAAGAAGATGGACTCATTCACCGGGAACAGTTCAATGAGATTCCTCCTCATGTAGAGTATTCTTTGACAGAGATGGGCCGGGATCTTCTTCCGGTCTTCTACGCCATCATGAATTGGGGCTTCAAGCATGAAGAAGAGCTTTACGGCAATACCGAAGATAAGTGAGGTTTCGAAGAAATGGGTCTTGTAATCAAAGAAATTGATGTGAAAAGCGTGATGACCAAATCCAACCTGCCGGTATCGGATTTCTCGGTCAATCCCTATGTGGGATGTACACATGCCTGCAAATACTGCTATGCCAGCTTTATGAAGCGGTTTACCAATCATTCGGAGCCCTGGGGTGAGTTCGTGGACGTAAAAAACTGGCCGGAGATCAAAAACCCGGAGAAGTATGCGGGAAAAGAAGCATTCTTCGGCTCTGTAACAGACTGCTATCAGGCATGCGAGGCGAAATATAAACGCACGCGGATGCTTCTTGAACAGCTTCAGGGCAGCGGGATCAGCATCAGCATTTCCACGAAGTCGGATCTCATCCTTCGGGATCTTGATCTGATCAAAACTTTCTCGAATGCGCGTGTCTCTTTTTCGATCAATACGCTGGATGAGGGCTTCCGGAAAGAAATGGACCGTGGCGTCAGCATTGAACGCAGACTGGAAGCGATGAAGCAGTTTTATGAAGCCGGAGTACAGACCACCTGCTTCATTTCTCCGATCTTCCCCGGGATCACCGATGTGAAGGCGATCATTGAGCGGGCAAAGAACCAGTGCAATCTGGTATGGCTGGAGAATCTGAATCTGCGCGGGGACTACGGTGCACGGATACGGGAATGGATTCATGAGAACCATCCGGAGCTGGACAGCCTGTATCACGAGATCTACAGCAAAAAAAGCCGTGCTTACTGGACGGCCCTGGATGAAGAACTGCGGGCGTATACGGCTTCTGAAGGTATGCCTTATCTTCGGGATGACGATCAGCACCGTTCTGCGTTCGGCGAACCGCCTGTAGTGGTGAACTATTTCTATCATGAAGAAGTTAAGAAGTCCGCAAAGAAGGCGAAAGAATGAGCAGAAAACTGACTGTCCGGGAAAAGGTATACGGATATGTGAAAAGGAAATATGGCAGTGAACCCGAATACCTATGGCGGCGTTTTCCGGATTACGCGATCTTCCGTCATGAAGATAACCGGAAATGGTACGGGCTGATTATGGACATTTCGGCTGAAAATCTGGGTCTTCCTGGTGAAGGCCGCGTCGATATCCTGAATGTGAAGCTGGATGACCTGATGCTTGCCGATATGCTGGTACAGCGGGAAGGATATCTTCGCGGGTATCATCTGAACCGTGGAAACTGGATCTCGATCCTGCTGGACGGAACGGTTCCTATGAAAGAGATCCGTGAAATGCTTGACTTAAGCTACAGGGTAACTGCCTCGGCAAGACGTTTTGTCAAAGACGGAAAGATTTATAAGATTGAAGGAACTGGGCTGCAGAGCGAGCAGGCGTTAAAGTCAGGACTCAGCTTTCAGGGGAAACCTATTGAGTTTAAACTGACAGATGAATGGGGATGGCCAATCCCTGAAGAGAATCTCTATAAGCCATATTTTTTGGCCCAAGATGTCTGAATTGCGGGATAATTGATTCTTGGCGGTAATGCGAAGCGGCTGCTGGGCGCTCTCTAAATCGAATATATCTTTTACATAGCCAGGCGCTTATCAGGTGTCCTGGCTATTTGCGCATTCTGATCTCAACAGCATTATAGATCAATCGCTTAACACCGACTGCAGCTCATCCGGATTCAGGACTTCAATGGTTTTACCCGTGTACCGGATGATTCCACCTTCTTCCAGCTTTTTCATTTCCCTGTGAAGGGATGGCCTGGATACATTCATGATCATCGCCCAATTGGACATGGAATCCGGGATCTTTACAGCAGTCTTTCCTGTCTGCCTGATCTGCATCAGCAGCCAGAATGCAGCTTTCTGGGCGATTCCGTTGTAGGACAAAAGCTCAAGCCTCTGCTGAAGCATATAGGTTGCAGAAGCGATTTCTGTCGTAAAATTCTGCAGGATCCGTACATCCTTTTGCATCAGTAACAGAAGGTCTTCCTTTTGGAACACCATCAGGGTCGTTGGCTCCAGCGCGACAATATCACAGGGATAGTGCTGGCTTTTTGAGAAGACGGCGGCTGGCCCGATTAATTCACCCGGGATACGGACGGAGACATTCACCTGGCTTCCGTTCGGGAAGGATTTCTGAGCTTCCACACGCCCTTCCAGGATAATACCAATCTTAAGTGCAGGATCCATCAGGTGAAAGATCGTTTCTTCTTTATCGTAGCACTGAATGTGATGGGGCGTCTCTTCCAGATATGCCCGGAGGTCTTTTGCCGTCACGCCCTGAAACAGTGTGCTGTTTTCCAGTACAGTATAGTCCATTGCGAACCTCCCATTAAGTATCTTTAGCTCGATTATACACCAAAAAAGATCTGGCTGTGTATCTCGGGATACAGAATTCTTTAAATTCTTTGTGTATACTGATGCCAGAACAAGAAAGGGAGGATTCTAAAATGATTCGCAAAATCATCCATATAGACGAAGAAAAATGCAATGGCTGCGGACTGTGCGCTGAGGCCTGCCACGAAGGAGCGATCGACATCGTAGATGGCAAGGCGAAGC
>JAFOIR010000063.1 GCA_017420625.1 Bacillota bacterium | reverse complement strand
TTGATATCAACACCCTGAGAACGGTATACTCTCTGAACCTCCTGAATCAGATAATCCTGAACAGCCAGGATACCTTTGATCCGAAGGATATCATGAGGATCTACTGAACCTTCAGTCAGTGTATCGCCGGCTTCGATCGTCTGTCCGTCGGTAACTCTCAGAACAGCGCCGTAAGGAATCAGGTAATTCTTGCTCTCCTTGGTATCCGGATTGGTGATGATGATTTCGCGTTTCTTGCGGCTCGTATTGTCTTCCACGATTCCGCCGAATTCTGCGATAACTGCAAGTCCTTTCGGTTTACGAGCTTCAAACAGCTCCTGAACACGAGGAAGACCCTGGGTAATATCGCTGGCATTTGCAATACCGCCGGCATGGAAGGTACGCATGGTCAGCTGTGTACCAGGCTCACCGATCGACTGCGCCGCAATGATACCGACTGCTTCACCAACACGAACCGGAAGTCCGGTACTCATATCAGCGCCGTAGCATTTCGCACAGACGCCGGAACGAGCCTGGCAGGTGAAGACGGTACGGATATGTACGGACTCGATACCGCAGGCAGAAATTCTTGCAGCCTGGGCTGGTGTGATCATCGTATCCGCAGGAACGATCACGTCTCCGGTCAGCGGATCTTTGACATCATCCACCGCCCAGCGTCCTTTGATACGTTCCTCAAGAGACTCAATGATCGTCTCATGACGTTCCTGTTTATCGCCATTCTGTGTGATTTCATAGCCTTTATAAGCCTGAACCCACATACCTTTGGCTCCGCCGTTCGGGCAGCAGTCTGCATCCCGAACGATCATATTCTGGGATACATCCACCAGACGACGGGTCAGATATCCGGAGTCTGCTGTTCTAAGAGCCGTATCGGTCAGACCTTTACGGGTTCCGTGTGCGGAAATGAAGTATTCCTGAACATCCAGACCTTCAGCCAGACAGGATTTGATCGGCAGCTCAATGATACCGCCGCTCGGGCTAGCCATCAGACCACGCATAGCAGCCAGCTGCTTCAGCTGGTCAAGTGAACCACGGGCACCGGACTCGATCATCATATAGATGTTGTTGTCCTTGCCCATTCCGGGCAGCAGCATGCCGGTGACTTTATTGATGGTATCCGTCCACTCTTCAATGACACGTTTGCTGCGTTCTTCTGAAGTCAGAAGTCCACGCTGATACTGTCTTCTGAGCTTGGCTACCACTTCCTCCGTCTTTTCGATGAGTTCCTGTTTCTGATCAGGAATCACAACGTCGGCTACGGAGATGGAGATACCGCTCATAGTGGAATATTTATAACCAAGAGACTTGATACTGTCAAGGATATCGATGGTATAGGTAATGCCGTGGATATCGATGGAACGCTGAAGGATCGGTTTGACCTGCTTCTTGCCTACCAGGAAATTGATCTCATAAGGCAGATAGGTTTCAGGACGTGAAGGATCTCTCTCCACGTATCCCAGATCCTGTGGAATCTTCTCGTTCAGGATGATACGTCCTACCGTTGTTTCAACGATTCCGCTGACTGTCTGGCCATTAACCTCTACCGTCCGTCTAACCTTGATCCGGCTGTGCAGTGTCAGTTCTCCATTGAACTGAGCTGCGATTGCTTCGCTCGGATCCTTGAAATATCTGTCAGAACCGATGTCATCGGGTTTTTCGATCGTCAGATAGTACATACCGAGTACCATATCCTGTGAAGGAACCGTGACAACACCGCCATCGGAAGGCTTCAGAAGGTTATTGGTGGAAAGCAGCATAAAGCGGCATTCTGTCTGCGCTTCGATTGACAGCGGAACATGCACAGCCATCTGGTCACCGTCAAAGTCTGCGTTAAAGGGTGCGCAAACCAACGGATGCAGTTTGATGGCCTTACCTTCAACCAGGATCGGCTCAAAAGCCTGAATGCCCAGACGATGAAGTGTAGGTGCACGGTTCAGCATGACCGGATGTTCACGAATCACTTCTTCCAGAACATCCCATACTTCGCCCTGCAGACGTTCGACCATACGTTTGGCCGATTTGATATTGTGGGCCAGTTCCTTCTCAACCAGCTTCTTCATAACGAAGGGCTTGAAAAGTTCGATAGCCATTTCTTTCGGAAGTCCGCACTGATAGAACTTCAGCTCGGGACCGACAACGATAACGGAACGGCCGGAGTAGTCGACACGTTTTCCGAGCAGGTTC
The DNA here is from genome assembly GCA_017420625.1 of Bacillota bacterium. Next base: position 22,150 of record JAFOIR010000063.1, on the reverse strand, counting down.
TGACGGAAACGTCCCTGTTTACCGCGCAGCATATCCGAAAGGGATTTCAGAGCACGGTTTCCGGGGCCTGTGACCGGACGGCCGCGGCGGCCATTGTCGATCAGGGCATCCACTGCTTCCTGCAGCATACGTTTTTCATTGCGGACAATAATATCCGGTGCTCCTAATGACAGCAGACGGCGCAGTCGATTGTTGCGGTTGATCACACGACGGTACAGATCATTCAGGTCAGAGGTCGCAAAACGACCGCCATCCAACGGAACCATCGCACGGATATCCGGAGGAATTACCGGGACAACGTCCATGATCATCCATTCGGGCTTATTGCCGGATTTAAGAAATGCTTCAACTACTTCCAGACGCTTGATGATTCTCATCCGCTTCTGGCCGTTGGCATTTTCCAGTTCTTTTTTCAGATCGTTATCCAGTTTCTCCAGGTCAATCGATTCCAGCAGTTCCTTGACAGCCTCGGCACCCATTCCCACACGGAAGGTATCTCCGTACTTTTCTTCTGCTTCGCGATATTCACCTTCGGAAAGAAGCTGCTTATAGATCAGTCCGGTATCTCCGCCATCCAGAACGACATAGGAAGCAAAGTACAAAACCTTTTCCAGTGCTCTCGGCGGAATATCCAGAATCAGGCCCATACGGCTCGGAATACCTTTGAAATACCAGATATGAGAAACAGGGCAAGCCAGTTCAATATGGCCCATCCGCTCACGACGGACTTTGGCCTTGGTAACTTCAACACCGCACCGGTCGCAGATAACGCCTTTATAGCGGATGCGTTTATACTTTCCGCAATGACACTCCCAGTCTTTGGTAGGACCAAAGATCCTTTCACAGAACAGGCCATCGCGCTCCGGTTTTAAGGTTCGATAGTTGATAGTTTCCGGTTTCTTTACTTCTCCATGAGACCATTCATGAATCTTTTCAGGAGAAGCGAGACCGATCTTGATCGCATCGAACTGAATCTGCTGATGATTTGTTTTAACAGCCATTCAAATATCCCCTTTCTGCAAAGGCCTTACTCATAGTCGTCACTAACATCGTCATTGAGATCATCGGCATCGAAAATCGACATGCCGCTGTTCTCATCAGGACCATCTCCGAAGACATCGTCATCGTCATCGTCGTCACTGTAGTCGTCGGTGTAGTCATCCGGTTCGGAGTCAGGCTCATAGTAAACACCCGTCTCCACATCTTCCTGACCTTCCATGTTCACCTGGATCGGCTCTCCGTCATCGTCCAGATCTTCCTGGATCGTAACTTCCTTCCGGTCTTTGGTAAGCACACGCATATCCAGACCCAGTGACTGCAGTTCTTTCAAAAGAACCTTGAATGATTCCGGGACACCGGGTTCCGGAATGTTCTCGCCCTTGACGATCGCTTCATACGCTTTGACACGTCCAACGATATCATCAGACTTGACGGTCAGAATTTCCTGCAGCGTGTAGGCAGCACCATAAGCTTCCAGTGCCCAGACCTCCATCTCACCGAAACGCTGTCCGCCGAACTGAGCTTTACCGCCCAGAGGCTGCTGAGTAACCAGAGAGTAAGGACCGGTCGAACGGGCATGGATCTTATCGTCTACCAGATGATGCAACTTCAGATAGTACATATAACCAACCGTAACCGGATTTTCAAAAGGTTCACCGGTACGGCCGTCACGGACATGGAGTTTACCGCTGCGAGTGATAGGAACACCTTTCCACTCCGCTTTGTGAGCGATATTGTCTTTCAGATGCTGCATCAGCTCATCTGAAACCTTGTCCGAATATTTCTTTTCAAACTCATCCCAATCTGTATTGACATAGTCATTGGCCATCTCCAGCATATCCTGGATATCTTCCGGTTTGGCACCGTCAAAGATCGGGGTAGCAATATGAATGCCCAGCGCCTTGCAGGCAAGTCCAAGATGGACTTCGAGCACCTGACCGATATTCATTCGGCTCGGAACGCCAAGCGGATTCAGTACGATATCAAGCGGACGTCCATTCGGCAGGAACGGCATATCCTCAACGGGAAGCACACGGGAGACAACACCCTTGTTTCCGTGACGGCCTGCCATCTTATCACCAACGGAGATTTTCCGCTTATGTGCAATATAAACACGGACGGATTCATTGACACCAGGTGCCAGTTCATCGCCGTTTTCACGTGTGAAAGTCTTGACTTCCACAACAATTCCCTCTTCTCCGTGAGGAACTCTGAGAGACGTATCTCTGACTTCACGAGCTTTTTCACCGAAGATGGCACGAAGCAGACGTTCTTCAGCTGTCAGTTCCGTTTCGCCTTTCGGCGTTACCTTACCGACAAGAATATCACCGGAATGCACTTCCGCACCAATGCGAATGATGCCGCGTTCATCAAGATCTTTCAAAACATCCGCACTCATGTTGGGGATATCATTGGTGATCTCTTCCGGACCAAGCTTGGTATCATGTGCTTCCGTATCATATTCTTCGATGTGAACTGAAGTATAGATATCTTCAGCGACCAGACGCTCAGACAGAAGAACAGCATCCTCGTAGTTGTAGCCTTCCCAGGTCATGAAACCGATCAGAGCATTTTTACCGAGAGAAAGTTCTCCTCCATTGGTGGAAGGACCGTCTGCGATCGCCTGTCCGGCTTTGACATTATCGCCAAGATCCACGATCGGCCGCTGGTTGAAGCTGGTCGACTGGTTCTGACGCTGGAATTTCAGAAGCTCATAATCATCGATTCCGTTCGCAGTGCGGATCCGGATCCGATCAGAAGAAACAGACTCTACGACACCATCATTCTTTGCGATAACACAGGAACCGGAGTCAACTGCTGTCTTGTATTCCATACCGGTAGCAACAACCGGTGCTTCTGTCATCAGAAGCGGAACAGCCTGACGCTGCATGTTCGAACCCATCAGGGCACGGGAAGCATCGTCATTCTCCAGGAAAGGAACCAGAGAAGCAGCGACAGAGAATACCTGACGCGGTGACACGTCCATCATCTCGAAATCAGAGGGAAGAAGTTCTACGTTATCATCACGGAAACGACCTTTGATTCGAGGATTCAGGAAATGTCCTGCCTCATCCAGGGGTTCGTTTGCCTGTGCGATATGATAGCTTTCTTCTTCGTCCGCCGTGATATAGACGATCTCGTTCGTCACCACAGGTGTATCTCCGCTGCGGTCGATCATTCTGTAAGGTGCTTCAATAAATCCGTAGCGGTTAATACGGGCATAGGTAGCCAGTGAGTTAATCAGACCGATGTTCGGACCTTCAGGCGTCTCAATGGGACACATACGTCCATAATGAGAGTGATGAACGTCTCGGACTTCGAAACCTGCACGATCACGGGAAAGACCGCCGGGACCAAGTGCAGACAGACGACGTTTATGCGTCATTTCAGCCAGCGGGTTATTCTGATCCATAAACTGAGACAACTGAGAACTTCCGAAGAATTCCTTGATAGCTGCCGTCACAGGCCGAATATTGATCAGGCTCTGAGGCGTCACTTCTTCAGAGTTCTGGGTTCCCATTCTTTCACGAACAACTCGCTCCAGACGGGTCAGACCAACACGGAACTGGTTCTGCAGAAGTTCACCCACGCAGCGAATACGACGGTTGCCCAGATGATCGATGTCATCTGTCAGACCGATATCATAGTCCAGACACAGCTGATAGTTGATAGAAGCCATGATATCTTCACGGGTAATATGCCGCGGAACCAGATCATAGGCTTTTCTGCGAAGAGCAGCAACCAGTTCGTCACCGGACAGATCCTTATCCAGAATCTTTTTCAGTTCCGGATAATAAACATCCTCTGTAATCCCACATTCTTTCAGGACTTCTTCAGGAAGATCCAGATGAGAACGGATGTCGACAGCCAGGTTGGACAGAATCTTGACTTTACGGTCGTCTTTCGTCACATAGATGCTGGAAACACCGGCATTCTGAATCCGATCGCAAAGTGCACGGTCAAGCACCGCGCCTTCTTCTGCGATGATCTCACCAGTGGATTCATCGACTACGGTCTCCGCCAGAATAAGGCCGCGGACACGACGCTTCAAAGCCAGCTTCTTATTGTATTTATAACGTCCTACGTGACCAAGATTATATCGTTTGTCATCATAGAACATACCATAGAGAAGGCTTTCCGCGCTTTCAACTGTCGGTGGTTCACCGGGACGCAGACGCTTATAGACTTCGATCAGACCTTCATCAACACTCTTGAAGGTATCTTTCTCCATCGTAGCAAGCAACTTCTCGTTTTCACCGAACATCTCGATGATCTCAGCATCGGTACCGATTCCAAGTGCACGAATCAGCGTCGTAACCGGTACCTTACGGGTACGATCGATACGAACGTTGAAGATATCATTGGAATCGTTTTCATATTCGAGCCAGGCACCACGGTTCGGGATCACCTGACAGGAATAAAGAGCCTTACCTGTCTTGTCCATTGCTTTGGAATAGTAGATTCCAGGGGAACGGACCAACTGGCTGACGATGACACGCTCGGCACCATTCAGGACGAATGTGCCGGTATCGGTCATAATCGGGAAGTCTCCCATGAAGATCTCATGTTCCTGTTTTTCTTTTGTATCTTCGTTGGTCAAACGAACCGTGACCCGAAGTGCGGCAGAATATGTCGCATCACGGGCTTTGGCTTCCTGGATGGAGTATTTCGGCTCATCATCCAGTTTAAAATCAATAAACTCCAGCGTCAGATGGCCTGCGTAGTCAGTAATCGGGTTGATGTCTCCGAAGACTTCCCTCATTCCGTCCGTGATAAACCAGCGGTAGGAATCCTTCTGAACATCCAGTAAATTGGGCATTTCAAGGATTTCTTTCTCTCTGGCAAAGGACATTCTGACTCGACTGCCATACGATTCAGGATGGATACGGTTCTTTTCCATAAATGCGTTACCCCTTGGCAAAATTTGCGCAATATAATGCAATTAACAATAATATCAAGAATTATCAAGAATGTCAAGCATTATTTTTATTATTTTTTACCATTTTGGCACAATAAAAAACCCGGGCATTGGCCCGGGTTTTCAAAAACTGATTCAATTACTTTAAGGTAACCTTTGCGCCGACTTCTTCGAGCTGTTTCTGCAGAGCTTCGGCATCTTCCTTCTTCAGACCTTCCTTGATCACCTTGGGAGCAGCCTCAACGAGTTCTTTTGCTTCCTTCAGGCCAAGGCCGGTAGCATCACGAACGACTTTGATAACTTTGATCTTCTGATCGCCAAATGCGGTCAGCTCAACATCAAACTCGGTCTTCTCTTCTTCAGCAGCAGCGGGACCTGCAGCAGCAACAACAGCCACACCAGCAGCTGCGGAAACACCGAACTCCTCTTCGCAAGCGGTAACCAGGTCATTCAGTTCCAGGACAGAGAGCTCTTTCAGAGCATCAATGATCTCTTGTACGCTAAGTTTAGCCATTTTTCAATCCTCCATAAGATTTGTTTTTTATTCAGTAAGTTTTGGATTACTCTGCAGCGGGTTCTGCTGCGGGAGTCTCTCCGCCGTTCTTCTTCGCCATTTCCTTGATAACACGTGCGAAGGAAGACATGGGTGATTTGAAGCTGCCCAGCAAACGTCCGAGCAGAACTTCTCTTGACGGGATCTTACCAATCTTGGCAACATCCTCATCGCCGTAATAAGCTCCTTCGAACACACCGCCCTTGAATACCAGGGGCTCGATGGTGGCAACATACTTATCCAGTACGCGTGCTCCGGAGGTCGCATCGTCATAGCTGATAGCTACAGCAGTGGGACCTTCCAGATGGGAAGCAAGCTTTTCGAAAGGTGTATCTTTGATCGCGAAGTTGACCATTGTGTTCTTGTAGACTTTATAGTCAACACCGGCCTCACGCAGAGCACGACGCATCTCAGTATCCTGAGCAACCGTCAGACCGCGTGCGCTCACCAGAACGACACCTTGTGCTTTTGCCAGTTTGTCTTTGATTTCATTAACGACAACCTGTTTGGCTTCGATCTTGGCCATTTGATTTACCTCCTATCAGATTTTTGCTGCGTTTTCTCTGATATCGGACTCAAAAGAAAACGCCCTTGTTTCAGACGAAGACAAGGGCGATCAAAATTCAAGTAAAGAAAACTGATCCTTACCTCGGCGGGCCCTTCTTAAAGGTTTAAAGCCTTTCGGCTGCCTGCTGTCTTCGGCTTAACTTCAGCTGTCAGTAAAACCAACAGCAAAGATTCTAACATAGACTTGGGACTTTGTCAATCCACGATCTCAGATTTGGGATTCGTCTTATTCCTCTGCACGGGAAGGATTGACTTTGACGCCGGGGCCCATGGATGAGCTGAACGTCAGGCTGCGGATGTACTGTCCCTTTGCAGCCGCGGGTTTGGCTTTTATAATAGCACCAATGAGAGCTTTGTAGTTCTCAGTCAGCTTTTCGGTACCGAACGAAACTTTGCCGAAGGCAACATGGATGATATTTGTCTTATCCAGACGATACTCCACTTTACCTGCTTTGATATCGGCGATCGCCTGGGTCAGATTCATGGTGACGGTACCGGACTTGGGGTTGGGCATCAGTCCTTTAGGACCAAGCACACGACCAAGACGTCCGACAACACCCATCATATCCGGGGTCGCAACGACGACATCAAACTCGAACCAGTTCTCTTTCTGGATCTTCTGAACCAGCTCTTCGGCTCCTACATAATCAGCACCAGCCTCTTCCGCTTCTCTGACTTTGTCTCCCTTGGCAAAGACAAGAACGCGGACGGTCTTACCGGTACCGTGCGGAAGAACGACAGCACCACGAACCTGCTGATCCGCATGACGTCCATCAACGCCAAGCTTGATATGGCATTCGACAGACTCATCGAACTTTGCAGAGGCGACGTTCAGTACAGTTTCGATCGCTTCGACCGGTCCGTACTGCTGGTACTTATCGTACTTCTTCAGCGCTTCCTGATATTTCTTTCCTCTTTTCATCTTGTAAACCTCCATGTGGTAATATCGGGGAGTGATTCCCTCCCACAATGATCACTCGGACAAGCGGCAGCGGATCCGCTTATTCCTTCCGTAATAGAACTTAACTTATTCTTCGACCTTGACGCCCATGCTGCGAGCAGTACCAGCGATCATTTTCATCGCGGTCTCGATATTGGCAGCATTGAGGTCTTTCATCTTCAGCTTGGCGATCTCTTCGACCTGAGCCTTTTTGATCGTGGCGACTTTGTTCGCCTTCGGGCTGCCGGAACCGGAATTGATACCGCATGCCTTCTTGATCAAAACCGCAGCGGGAGGAGTCTTGGTCACAAATGTGAAGCTCTTATCCGCATAGACGGTGATGATGACAGGAATGATCATTCCTGCTTCGTTAGCCGTACGTGCATTGAATTCCTTTGTAAAAGCAGGAATGTTCACGCCGTGCTGACCAAGCGCGGGACCTACCGGAGGAGCGGGTGTCGCTTTGCCTGCCGGGATCTGCAGCTTGATATAACCTGTAATTTTCTTTGCCATTCTTTTCCACCTCCTGTAAGAATGAAAACCTTAAATCTTTTTGATGTGTTCGAAACTAATTTCGACCGGCGTTTCTCGCCCAAAGATCGACAGGGCGACTACCACCATTCCGTCTTCCGGTCTGATCTCGGTAACTTCACCGACAGATCCTTCAAACGGACCGTTCATAATCTGGACGCTTTCTCCCAGTTCAGCATCGATCTTGAACTGAGCGGAACTGATTCCGAGTTTGCGTACTTCTTCGTCAGAGAGCGCTACCGGCTTGGATCCGGGCCCGACAAAGCCCGTCACACCGCGGGTATTGCGAACGACATACCAGGTATCATCGTTCATGACCATGTTGATCAGAACATATCCGGGGAAAACTTTTCTCTGGACAACGACCTGTCTGCCGTTTTTCTCTTCCACACTGTCTTCCAGCGGTACTTCCACTTCCAGGATACGGTCCTGCATTCCACGGTTTGCCACCGTTTTCTGAATGCTGTCCTTAACCTTGTTTTCGTATCCGGAGTACGTGTGGACTACATACCATCTCGCTTCATCTGCCATAAGAATTCAACCTCTTTACCTTATAGGAAAATATCTTCCAGTCCGCGCATGATCCAGTTGAAGAACAGATCGTATACCGCGATAACCGCAGACATGATCGCGCATACGAGCAGAGTGATCGCCGTTTTCTTGGCCACTTCTTTGCGGCCAGGCCATGTGATCTTTTTGAACTCGCCTTTGAGTCCTTTAAAACTAATCATCGCTCCGCCTCCTTAACCTGTAAAGTTATCTGGTCTCCTTATGAACGGTATGCTTGTGACAGAAACGGCAGTACTTCTTAGTCTCCATCCTTTCGGGGTGTTTCTTTTTGTCTTTCGTGGTGTTGTAATTCCGCTGTTTACAATCTGTGCACTCGAGAGTGATTCTGGTTCGCACGATTCCACCTCCATTGGTTAGATTCTGCTTCAAGCAGCCGGTTCTTTTCCCGTCTGCAACTTGACAGGGAGATCAAATTGCACACAAAAAAAAGAAACCCGACCGAGTTAGCTTTTCGATTCTACCACAGCCCGATTTCTTTGTCAAGCAAAATCTTCATTTTCTGATGAGAAAGCTAATGCTTCTACTATAAAGGAAGGAAATGCATCCAGAATCACTTTCCTGCACAGCTCAAGCGTCGAACCTGTCGTACAGATATCATCGATCATAAGGACGCGGGTATTCGGAGAAAAGTCCATCCTTTCCACATCATCACTCAGGCAAAAAGCGCCTTGAAGATTGATTATTCTTTCGTTTTTATTCAGTCCTTTCTGTGCTTTCGTATTCCGTTTTCTCTGTACCAGCTGCCTGTACGGAACATGAACGACTTCTGACATTCGCACGGCAAGTTCTTCTGCCTGATTATAACCACGTGTTTGATACCTCTCCTTCGAAACAGGTACTGCACTCAAAAGATCAAATGTGCTGACCCATTCCTTCAGTGCCGGATCTTCCAGCATCCACCTGGCAAAATATCCGGCATAGCTTTTTCTGCCATGATACTTCAGTTCACTGATCGCTTTTCTCACAGCCCCTTCATATCGAAAAGCAGCCCGTATATGATCATTGCCGGATTCATCAAATCCGATCCTGTAAGATTCTATATCACAGAGCGGGCAAAGACCCAACCGTTCTTTTCTTTCTTTTCCAACTTCATCCAGCTTACCATATGCGCGATGACAGATCGTACATTTGGGTGGATACAGTATATCCAACAATAACTCTGCCGCTCTCATGTCGGAACCTCTTCCAGCATCTTTTCCACTTCCAGAAGCTGATCCCTGCATTCACGGATCCTCAGGTCCAGTGCCGAATAACGTACGATCTGCCGATTATTATCGATCATCCGCTGCACGGCAGCCTCACTGCCGATCACGATCACGTATTTTTGTGCTCTGGTAACCGCTGTATATAACAGGTTCCGGGTAAACAGCACTTCCGGTCCTTCGACCAGCGGCAGAACGATCACCGGACTCTCCGTTCCCTGAGATTTATGGATCGTGATGGCATAGGCCAGTTCAAGCTGCAGGATGCTGGAAAAATCATAGATCACCTGGCGGACTGCTTCGAACTGGACTGTGATCTCACTTTCCCTGATGGAAAGAATCGTACCGATATCTCCGTTGAAGACACCCTTGCCTTCATCTATGGTATACCCGAATTTGTTTTTCACAACCCAGGACAGCTCATAGTTGTTTTTGGTCTGAATCACTTTATCGCCTTCACGAAAAATGACTGTTCCGATCCGCACTTCCTTTTTTCTGGAGGTCGGAGGATTCAGCGCTTTCTGAAGTTCTTCATTCAGATGATAAGTACCCAGTGTTCCCTTTTTCATCGGAGAAAGCACCTGAATATCTTCGATCGGCGAACAGTGAGCAAACCTGGGAAACCGATTCTTTATGACATCCAGCATCACTGCCAGAGCGTCTTCACTGTTTTTCCGATGCATAAAGAAGAAATCGCTGTTCTCTTTTCCTTTCGTCAACTGCAGAGGTTCCCCCTGATTGATCCGGTGCGCATTGCGGATAATATCACTTTTCTCCGCCTGCCTGTAGATATGAGAAAGCCGTTTGACCGGAATTACTTCGCTCAGCAGCATGTCTCTAAGGACATTGCCTGCACCGACAGAAGGAAGCTGATCCTTATCACCCAGCATAACCAGTCTCATCCCCGGAGTCAAAGCATCCAGCAGATGTGAAAACAAAGACGCATCCACCATGGATACTTCATCAATAATGACAACATCCGCCTCTAATGGATTGGAATGATTGCGGTTAAAAGACTGTTTTGTTTCATCCTCTTCCACTCCGGACTGGATCTCCAGAAGCCGATGGATCGTCTGCGCATCTTTTCTGGTTGCTTCACTCATCCGTTTAGCCGCCCGTCCGGTCGGTGCTGCCAGCAGGTATTTGGCCTTCACTTTATCCAGTATAGAAAGCAGGATCTTGATGATCGTTGTCTTCCCTGTACCCGGTCCGCCGGTTATGATCAGTACACCGGATGTAATAGCTGCCATCACTGCTTCCGTCTGTTCTTCCGAAAGGCTCAGCTTCAGTTCTTTTTCAGCCAGAAGAACCATCTCCCGCAGTTTTTCATCTATTTCCGTGCTTTTCTCCCGGAATGGAGCCAGCAGTTCCACCAGAAGTTTTGCGGATTTCATTTCCGCCTGGTAATATCGTTTCAGAAATACCCGGTCTACATCCTTCTCCCTTTTCTGAATGATCAGACCGTCCATCTCAGCACGGGCGAGTGCATCTTCGACGATCTCTCCCTGAAAACCAATCAGCCTCTCCAGACGATCCATCAGTTCCGTTTCCGGAAGATAGGTATGCCCCTCTCCTGCTGCTTCGATCAGGATAAAGCGGATTGCACCTCGAATTCTTGCCGGTGAGTCCGGAGCGAGACCACTCTTGAAGGCAATTTCGTCAGCTTTATGAAAGCCGATTCCGGAAACACGTTCTGCCAGAAGATATGGATTGGCTCTGACCGTCTGCACGGTCCGGTTTCCGAAGACCTGAAAAATCTTCATGGCCATTCGGGCGGTCAGACCAAGCTCCTGCAGATACACCATTGCCTCACGGGATGCTGCTTTCGCAGCAAACTGTTCACCGATCTCTGCCGCTTTCTGCTGACTGATCCCCTTAACAAGACTGAGACGTTCCGGCTCAGCATCGAGCACATGGAACGTCTGCTCTTTAAACATTTCTACGATTCGCCTGGCCAGTGTCTCTCCCACACCTTTGATGATTCCGGATGAAAGGTATCTTTCCATGGATTCCATATCATCAGGAAGAGACCGGACATAAGTCTCAGCCTCCAGTTGCTCTCCATAAGTGCTGTGAGTTCGCCATTTTCCGGATGCTTCGATTTTCTCGCCTATTTCTACATCCGGCATGATGCCAACAACGGTGACAAGATCTCCCTCTTCCGTTTCAACATCCATCACCTTATATCCGGTCTCTGCGTTCTCAAAGATGATGCTGTTGACGAAGCCGCTGACCTTGTTCGAATCATCGATCAACGAGATTTGCATTTCCAGAACCTGCCGAGCTTATCTACATATTTTCCGGTTCCGATTGCGACAGCTGAAATCGCATCATCTGCAACAAACGTGTCAATGCCGCATGTCTTCGCGATCACACGGTCCAGACCTCGAAGCAAGCTTCCGCCGCCTGTCATCATGATTCCATGCTCGCTGATATCGGAAACCAGTTCCGGTGGTGTTTTCTCCAGAACAGAACGAACTGCTTCTGCCAGCGTCTGTGCAGAGGAAGCAACCGCATCGCAGACTTCATCTCCGGAGATGACCTTCTGACCCGGCAGTCCACTGACTGCATGGCGGCCTTTTACTGCCATCGTTCGTTTGCTCTCTTCATGATCCGCCTGCCCGATTTCAATCTTGACCTGTTCCGCCGTCTTCTGACCGATCAGAAGACCATATTTTTTCTTCATATAGCGGATCAGATCCCGGTCAAAGTTATTACCGGCAATTCTGATGGAATCACTGACTATCGCTTTTCCCATTGAAATCACCGCGATATCCGTTGTTCCGCCTCCGATATCGACGACCATACATCCGCTCGGCCGGTCGATATCGATCCCGGCTCCAAGTGCTGCTGCGACAGGTTCTTCAATCAGATGGACACTCCTGGCACCAACCTCCATACAGGTCTTGATGATCGCCATTCTCTCCACTTCTGTGATCTTACAGGGGGTACAGACGGCGACGACAGGCCGCATCCACAGTCGTCCGACTGTTTTTTCCAGAAAATAACGAAGCATTTTCTCGCAGTAGACATAATCAGAGATGACACCGCCTTCCAAAGGAAAAATTGTCTCCAGCTGCTGCGGCGTCCGTCCTACCATATCATAGGCAGCTTTTCCGACTGCTTCGATACTGACCATCTCTCCTTTACGGATGGCCACAACAGAAGGTTCTCGAAGAACGATTCCTTTTCCTTTTACATAGACCAGAACCGAAGAGGTTCCCAGGTCAATTCCTATATTCGTGGAAAATAGCACGTGGGGCTCCTTTCTTGTGCGTTGCCGTCCTGATGATCCTTACAGGCTCAGGATATTTCTCTTTTATTTGTTCGGCTGCTTCAGCCGCTTTGTTTTCATTAATAAAAAGCCCAAACACAGTCGGGCCGGATCCAGTCATCATACTGGTCACAGCACCGGCAGCGATCAGATCTTCCTTCATTCTGATCAGTACCGGATACTTTTCAAGCGCCGCTCTTTCCAGATGGTTATGCATCAGAGAAATGACCTCTTCCACATTCTGCGTCTCGACTGCCCGGATCATCTTTCGGACATCTGTCGGAGCTGCTGCTTTCTTCTCATCGAACATCTTATACGACCAGGGTGTCGAAATACCGAAAGGCGGCTTCATCAGCACAATATGAAGAGAAGGCAGATCTTTAAGCTTCTGTACCACCTCTCCTCTGCCGCTGCAAAGACAAGTACCGCCGCTGAAGAAGAAAGGGACATCCGAACCAAGTAAAGCTCCCATTTCTTCCTTGTCCTGAAGAGACAGACCAAGTTCAAACATTCGATCCATTCCCTCGATCACGCAGGCAGCATCTGTACTGCCGCCGGCCATTCCGGCCTCCAGCGGGATATTTTTCTGAATCTCTATCAGAACGTCCGGCAGATGATAGTTTTGCTGCATGAGTCTGGCAGCCCGGAAAGCAATATTCTTATCTCCCGAAAGCTCCGGGATACTGCAAAGCAAATGGGTTCCGCCTTCCTCGGAAAGAACGATCTTCACTTCATCCGCCACATCGACTTCCTGCATCAGCATGGAAACTTCGTGGAACCCATCCTCTCTGGTTTTTCCCACGTCCAGCAGCAGATTGATCTTTCCGAATGCCGGCAGACTGATTTCTGAAAGTGCCATCTTTTTCCCTTCCAAAAAGAGCTGACCCGCCAGATGACCGATCAGCTCTTCTCTTACCGTCCAACCTGTTTGAGTTATTCTGTACTTTCCGTGCTTTCCGTACTCTCTGTATCATCGGAGACTTCTCCTGAAGACTCTGTATTCTCTTCGGGTACACTTTCAGCCGATGATTCACTGCTCTCTTCCTGACTTTCCGGACTGCTTTCCACCGAGCTTTCCGATGAACTTTCTTCCGGTTCAGATGAAGAATCGGGTTCAGAAGAGGATTCTTCTGCCGGTACAGAAGGTTCTTCCGGTTTGGAGGATTCAGGCACTGAAGTCTCTTCCGGTTTGGAGGACTCCGGCTTGGAGGAGGATTCTTCCACCGGCATGCTGGACTCAGAACTTTCTTCCGGAAGCTTCTCCATGTAGAAGGCGATATATACTGTTCCGGAATCCTTGTCCAATGTCACATTACGGTACTGCGGTTCATAGCCTTCCATGAAAGCAGTAAACTGATAGGTACCGAATTCCATCTCCATTTCCAGTCCGTCCTGCTGCATAACACCCTTGGGAATGCCATCCACAAACAGTTCCACTCCGAAAGGAGTACTTGACAGGATAACCTTGACCAGCTGTTTCTTCATCTCGATCGTTACATTCTGATATGGCTGTTCAACCTTAAACTGTACCGTCGCAGTCTCATAGCCTTCAGCTGTCACCATTGCAGAATAATCGCCGTATTCAAAATCGATCTCCGTACCGGTACCATAATTACGGCCGGCAACCATGACGACCGCCTCCACATCATCCGGAAGGGAAACGTCGAAGACAACTTTTCCTTTCTTGGCTTCTATGTTGGGAAGCTTCAATCTGCTCTCTGTTCCGGCCGTCACGAAGCTTCTTCCGTTATAGACCGATTTCTGATCCATTGTCACCTCGACATCCACCGAGCCTTCCAGAAGCTCAAAGCTCATCTCTTTGTCATTGATAACAGCGCTTAGTTCTTCTCCTTCCGCGGGAGTCAGCTTAACCTGCGCACCATAGTAATCTTTCAGATTCTCCAGAATAAAGGTGCCTGTTGTCGCTGTAATACGGATCGTATACAGATGTCCATCCAGTACGACCGCGTCAAATTTGGTTGCTTTGGTAATTTTGGTTCTATCGTAATCCTTGCCCTGATACTGGCAGATCAGCTGATCATCAAATGTATAAACCGTACCTCCGATCGCAACCTGCTTATCCGTCATGTTTACACCGGTTACATCCGTGATGGTCTCCGCTTTTTTGTTCTTTGAAATGGCAGAAGGAGCGTTGTCAAGAAGCGCATCATACTTCAAATCAACGATATCGCCGATCCGGATATTATCCAAAGATACTTTGGGGAATTCCTTTCGGTTCAGCGTGAAGCTCTTTTCTGTCTTCTTCTCAGCGTCATAGAGCAGAATCGTACCGTTATTGGCATCCATCCTGATGACAACACCACTCATCTGATGGATATCGGTAGGTCTTGTCATCATGCTTTCCACCGAAGACTGCTGAGAATTCTGCGATTTATCAGACGGTTTGTCATTCGTCAGAAGCAAAATGACGATCAAAATGACGAGAAGCAGAATAATGCCGCCGAGTACACTGTAAAGAATGATCTTTTTCTTTTTCTGTTCCGGCGTTTCTTCATCATCTTCTTCATCATTTCCGAAATCTTCCGGAATCTCGACCGGCTTTCTCGGACGTTTAGGACGAGGCACATCTGTGCCTTCCTGAACACCTGCAGAAGGCTGCAGAGGAGTCTTTGAAGATGTCCCCCGCTGCTGATTCAAACCAGTCTGACCTGTTTCCTGACCAGCAGGAACCTGGCTTGGCTGGTTCATTACTGGTACTGAAGCCGGAGGCAGGTCAAGCGGATTCTGTCCCTGACTGCCTGGCTGACTTTCCGATCTGCTGATCTCCTGGCTGACAGGCTCCTGCGGAAGATCAGGCTCTTCTTCAGCATCATAGTCATAATCATATGTTCCGTCGTAAGCATCGAAAGAAGGCTCCGGCTCGACACTTGTCAGCTGGATGCCTTCCGGCTTGAAACTATGATTTTCCAATTTGTTTTTAAAATCATCAGCCAACGGAATTTCCAGTTCTTCTGTTACAGGACTTTTCCTTGCAACACTTTTCTTAACTTCCCGGCTGTCTGAATTAGCTCTGAATCTTGCTTCATACTGAGCCGATGCCAGTTGATGCCTGGACTCGGCTTCCTGAATCTGCTTTTCTTTTTCGAAGAAAAGTTCATCGAGATCCCAATCCTCGATTTCTTCTCTTCTTTTTTCGTCCGAACTATCCATATGGATTCCCCCGCTAAGTTCTAATTCTATCTCATTCTTTATTATACCAGTGGTTCCTGAAAAGTGCAATCAGGGTTTCTTTTTTGTTTTTATCCGGATCCCTGATCACTTCTTGTAAAAGCGCCTCGAGATGAGCCCCAAGTCCCGGCCCGGGTATATCACCTGCTGCAATCAGATCACGCCCGGTAAGTGCAAGTTCCTTCAGTGTGACAGGCTGGTTCCACTGCTTTTCCAGGAGACTTTCGGCTTTTAGAAACTCTTCTTCTCCAACCAGTAATACAGCTTTTTTCAGCTTGAGAAGCTCTCTCAAGGGTTCCCGGCCGATCTGATGCATCATTTCACGCATTTTCGCCTCCTCATCCTCACCGGAAGGAAGGGGATCATACAGATGCTGAACCAGGAGATCAACACTTCGGATCGTATCCAGATCGGTCTTCATTTCGCGAAGAAACCGATAAACCGCTTTATCTCCATAGCCATAAAGCCATGCTGCTGTACGAAGGGAGGTATTCGCATCGCATCTTTTCGGAGCCTGATGATCAGCCGGTTCCCGATTGCTCAGCATCGGACTGATATAGCTGCCCAACCCCCAGTCAAACAGAAGAGACAGATAGTCCGGGTGATCTGAGATCAACGTCTTACGGATCTCATCCCAGATTCTTTCCCGGCTGACAAAAGAAATCGTGGAAGCCCTTTGAACGGCTGCCTGAACCGTCTCCTCTTCGATCCGGAACCCAAAACGAGCGGCAAATCGGATAGCCCGCAGCATCCGAAGAGCATCTTCTTCGAATCGTTCGGAGGCTTTTCCCACACATCGGATGATTCCCTTTTCAAGATCTTCCTTGCCATGGAAAAGATCGATCAGTCCTTTGGAAGGATGATAGGCCATCGCATTGATGGTAAAATCCCTTCTGGACAGATCCTCTTCCAGAGAACGGGAAAATTCTACATGGTCAGGTCGTCTGTGGTCAGAATACTTTCCTTCCGTCCGGAATGTCGTCACCTCATATCCTGTTCCATACCAAAGAACCGTCACTGTCCCATGTTCGATGCCTGTATCAAAGGTTTTCGGGAACAGTTCCTTGACCATTTCCGGTGTGGCTGAAGTCGTGATATCTATGTCCTTGGGGATCTGTCCAAGCAGATAATCCCGCACACAACCGCCGACTGCATAAGCCGAAAACCCAGCATCCTCCAGTGTCCGGATAATTTCCCTTGCTCCTTTGTCTAATTCCATTTTTCACCTAATAATCTGAAAGAGCCGCCCACGGCGGCTCTTCCGCCTTTTGGCGGCTTTTTTCAATCGTTTTTGTTATGCCTGAGCCTGACGATAATACTTCTCCACGATCCTGTTCATCTCGGGAAGTTTCTGCTCCATATCGGCTACCAGCTTAAACTGAGTTCTGGCGCGTACCAGATTGTGCTCAGGATAGGCAGTTTTGAAATATACGTCACCATTCAGATAGTCGCCAAGGAAACGGATACCGGTTTCGAATGTGATGACGGCACTTCCGATCGCCAGTGACTTTGCTTCATTTTCCGTCAGTGTTTTTCCGACAGCTCTCATGTAGCCTCTTGTGAAAGCTTCAAACAGGTCGAGCCGCATAAATACTTTGGAAAGGTCCTTTTCATCCTCTTCTGCACTGGATGCGCCAAACCGAATGCTGTCGCCGAAATCGTAGGCGCAGGCACCCGGCATGACGGTATCCAGATCAATGATGCAAACCGGTTCATCTGTTTTTTCATCCATCAGGATATTATTGATCTTCGTATCGTTGTGAGTAACACGCAGCGGAAGATCTCCGGTATCAAGCTGCTTCACCAGCGTTTCTGCCAGTTCTTTTCTTGCCAGCGCGAAAGCGATCTCCTCCTGGCAGGTATCTGCCCGTCCGGAACGATTGGCTACGACTTCTTTCGTAAATGTTTCGAATCTCACACGAGTATTGTGGAAGTTCTTGATGACTTCACCCAGTTCATCAGCCGGGAAGCCAGCCAGATCTGCCATGAAAGAACCAAAGGCAAAACCAGTTGACTCGAACTGTTCAGGAGATGTGCAAAGGTCATAGGAACGTGTATTCTTGATGATATCTTCCAGTCTCCAGCATCCGCCTTCACTGTCTTTGTAGTACAGCTTTCCATCTGCCGTGGGATAGAAATGAAGCGTTTCACGGGTAACATCACCACCGCGTGCTTCGATAATCCCCTTCAGATATTCAACGACTTTGAAAGCATTTTCACTCAGGATATCCGGATCCGGGAAAACATTGGTGTTCAGTTTCTGAAGAATATAGTCAACTTCCCCTTCCGGCGTATCCATCACGACTTTCAGGGTATCATTGATATGGCCAGAACCAAATGGCGTTGCGGATACAAAAGTACCGGGAATACCAAAAGCACTGACAATTTTGGAATAATCCATTTCTCTCACCTCATTATCCATTTTATGGGATTTCTGCCATTATAACATGAATAAAGCTCCTTGACAAGTCTTGCAAAAGGGAGCCGGAATGGCCTATAATCAGAAAAAACCTGAAAGGAGACACGTTTTGCTGATCCGTTCAAATCCTCACACTCACACTCAGTTCTGTGACGGCCAATCAACAGCCGAGGAAATGGTTTTTTCTGCCATCGATCACGGTTTTCATACTTTGGGTTTTTCTTCCCACTCTGAACTGCCTTTCCCGAACGACTGGTGTCTGACCAAAGAAAATGTTTCTTCTTATATAAATGAAGTAAATCGCCTTCGGAAACAGTATGAAGATCGGATCCGGATCCGACTGGGTCTGGAACTGGATCTGTATTCCGTGGGGCATGTCGATCTTTCTCCCTATGAATATCTGATCGGCAGTGTTCACGTCTACCGGGATCCTGGTACAGGCCTGTTATACAGCTATGATTGGAATCCCGAAGCCTCTTCCCGCATGCTGAAAGAAGCGTTTCACTCAGATCCTGCTTTTTATGCTCGTCAATACTATCAGGATCTTGTCCGGCTGATCCATGAAGTCAGACCTTTGATCGTCGGCCATTTCGATCTTCTGCTGAAATTCAATGACACACTCCGTCTCATCGATCCCAATGACCCGACGTATCTCAAAATCGCAAAGGATGCCCTTCACAGTATCATGGAAACCGGATCCATTATCGAAGTTAATGTCGGCGCGATCACCAGGGGATACCGAAAGGTTCCATATCCCGATATTCCTCTTCTTAAGGAGATCTGTCAGTGCAGATATCCCATCATTCTTTCCTCAGATTGCCATCAGGCTTCCAACATAACCTGTCAGTTTGATGAGACCGAACAGCTTCTAAGGGAAATCGGTTTCCAGTCTGTTCTGGAATTGGGTCCTGAGAACCTGCTCCAGGAAGTATCCCTCAAGTAACCGGATCAATTTTAAAAATATAAGCCTTTATGCGTTCTGCTGCAGATTCGCGGATCATTCCGAAACAGCAAAGCGCATAAAGGCTTTTTCGTGCTTTATTTCTCCCGTTCTTTGATCCTATATGCCTTCTCAATATTCGCCAGGATCATCTCATATACCTTCTCGTGATCCGTTTCGTTGAGAATCTCATGACGCATGCCGTCCAGCAGATGACCTTCTACGTCAACATATCCCAGTTTTTTGATAAAGTCGATCGCACTGTTCCAGCCCTTTTCTCCGCCATAACAGGGATCATCCTTACCGGAAACGAACAGGATCGGCAAATTGATGTTTTTGGCCTGATATCGTCCCGCATCATAACAGCCTTTCACCATTTTCATCAATGCCTCAAAGCCGTTGGCTGTGAAGCAATAGCCACACAGCGGATCTTCTTCATAAGTTTTGACGTTGTCTTCATTGACCGACAGCCAGGCGAATACGGATTTGGCATCCGGAATATTCTTGTTATAGGCACCAAAAGCCATATTGTTCAGGAAAGCACTGCGATAATGATCTCCTTTGAATTTCCCGATCATGGTTGCCAGTTTACCGCCGATCCCCGCTGCCCCATTCGGTCCAACACAACCGCTGATCGTCAGAGAATCAATTTCGGTATCATGCTTCTGGATGAAAAGTCTTACGATCAGTGAGCCCATGCTGTGTCCGAACAGATGAACAGGAAGGTGATACTTGGCTTTTGCGTACTGTACCATCTGCACAACGTCCAGCACGATCCCGTCTTCACCTTTTTTGTACAGAAAACCCAGATCGTCTTCCGAGCGCACACTCGCTCCATGTCCGCGATGGTCATGGATCAGACTGATGTAACCGTTTTCTGCCAGGTATTTCATGAACGGAATATAGCGTTCCTTATGTTCCGCCATGCCATGAACCAGAACGACAACACCCTTGGCCTGTGGATACCAGGCTTTCGCAGGCTCCACCGCTATGGCAGAAAGCTGCAGCTTGTCATAGCCGGATATCAGTTTCAGTTCTTTCTGCACAAACTTTTCATCTGTCTTTTCAATCACATACTCTGCCATGTTGCTTTCCTTTCTTTCCTTGTATTCTGCAAGGAGTTTATATTTCTCTGACGGACACTTCTCCCGAGAAGAGCCGGGTCACTTTCCCTTCCTGATCCTGTACGATCAGTTCCGCGTTGTCTCCGACCCCGATCACGTGAACCGGGTCAGATTCCATTTTCTGATGGGTACTTGACATAACCATCACGTTTTTTCCGATCAGCAGGGATTTTTCCCTGTAAATCTCCATAAACTGTTTTTCCGGCAGCTGTTTGTAGATCGCATCAAAATAATCCAGCAGCCTTACAATGATCTGCGCCTTCAGTCGGTCTCTTTCTTCTCTCCGATCCGGCCGTTTCTCCCAAGGGAAAACAGCACCTGCAATGTCCCGGATCTCTACCGGAAAACCTTCTTCTGCTTCCCATACGTTGATTCCGATTCCTACGACAGCATAATCAAGTCCTTGGGAAGCATCGTCTTTGGAAAAACCAGCTTCGGTCAGAATGCCGACAACTTTCCTGCCCCTGCAGTAGATGTCGTTGACCCACTTGATCAGAGCTGGCCCGCCGCCGACATCATCGATCGCTCTGGCAGCTGCAACAGCAGCTGCACTCGTTAAGAGCAGGGCCTGATCCGGCGGAATTTGAGGACGCAGCAGGAAACTCATATAGATCCCGTTCTCTTCCGGAGAATAAAAGGATCTGCCCATCCGTCCTTTTCCTTTTGTCTGCCTTTCAGCAATGAGTACTGTCCGATCCGCCAGACCTTTTGGAGCACGCTGTTTCAGAATGTCGTTCGTCGAAGTGACTTCCTGAAAAGTCTCAATGTTCCAACAACTGTTCAGATCTTCTATGATCCGTTCTTTTTCCATTTTGTTATCCTGACTGAAAGAAAAAGGTGGTGAACTGTCACCACCTTCTATTCTGTTTCCATCATATTATTTACAGGAACCACTCCGGGTCGTAAGATGCACCGCCGATATGTACTTCCAGGTGCAGATGCGGGCCAGTGGAATCTCCTGTCGATCCTACCAGACCAATCAGATCTCCGGTCTCTACGTAATCCCCGACAGCACAGCAAAATTCCGACATATGTGCATACCAGGTCGTCATGCCGTCTCCGTGATCAATGACCACCAGGTTGCCGTATCCTCCGTAGTATTCACAGATAATAACTGTACCGCTTGCACAGGCATAGATGCCGCTTCCATAGCTGGCACCAAGGTCCAGACCATTGTGGAAACGCTCCTCGTTGTAGATCGGATGCCAGCGATATCCGTACAGATCCGTTGCCAGCGTGGAATTGCAGGGCCACGCAAGCTCACCGGTTCCGATTCCCGGCCAGGTACTCCAGGCTTCCAGGTTGGGAAGATACCGGTATGCATCATCATCATGATAAGTTTCCGTGTAATCATCATCCGGGAGATCGACCGGATCACGGCTGTCTTCTGAGTCGTCCGAATCATCTGAATCATCAGAATCATCGGAATCTTCATCCGAACTTTCTTCGCTGGACTCATCTTCATTGTCCGAGCTTTCCTCGTTGTCAGAAGATTCTTCATTTTCCGAATTGTCTGATGATTCTTCAGAGGATTCCTCAGAGGATTCTTCCGAAGATTCTTCCGAGGATTCTTCGGAGGACTCTTCAGAGGATTCTTCGGAGGACTCTTCCTGCTTGGATTCCTCCTGCTGACGCTGAGCTCGTCTTGCGGCTGCTTCCTGTGCAGCTCTTGCGGCTAACTCACGCTGGTAGTCCAATGTATCGATCTGGCCCTGCACTTCAGCAATTCTTTCTTCGATCGCTGCCTGCTCGGCTCTTTGCTGTTCTCTCAATAACTGCAGTGCAAGTTCGTCATCTTTCAGGCTTGCATACTGCTCCTGTTTCTGATCCAGGTAGCCCTGCAGTTCATCCTGACGCTCAACCTGTTCTTTCTTGTCCGCTTCCAGCTGTGTATGCGTATCTTCGATCGTTGCTTTGGCTGCT
>JAFOIR010000062.1 GCA_017420625.1 Bacillota bacterium | reverse complement strand
CTGGGAAACTTTGACTACCTCATGGGAATGAACGTCGATATGGCGAATCCCGCTGTAAGGCGCGAGATCAAGAAATGGCTTCAGTGGTATCTTGGTGAGACCGGTATCGACGGTCTGCGTCTGGACGCGGTCAAGCACATCAGTTTCCCGTTTTACCGGGAACTTATGAAATATATTCGGGAGAACGGCTATCCGGATCTTCCGGCTGTCGGCGAATACTGGAGCAGCGACATGGAACGGCTTCTCAAATATCTTGATGCTGTCGATAATGAGATGTCTCTGTTTGATGTCGCTCTGCACTATCATTTCTACGAAGCCTCCCAGCAGGGAGAAAATTATGATCTTTCGCATATTCTCGACGGAACCCTGATGAAAGAGCGTCCGGAGAAGGCGGTTACCTTTGTGGACAACCATGATACGCAGTACGGTCAGAGCCTGCAGTCCTTTATTTCAGACTGGTTCAAACCCCTGGCCTACGCCATCATCCTGCTTAGGCAGGAAGGTTTTCCCTGTGTTTTCTACTCCGATTATTACGGCAATCCTGTTCAGGATCGTCCTATGGTCCCGAACCTTGGCAAGCTGATCAAGCTCCGGAGTGCCTATGCATACGGTGAGCAGGAAGATTATCTGGACGATATGCATCTGATCGGATGGGTTCGCCGCGGCGATCTGGAACATCCCGGTTCGGGTCTTGCTGTCGTCCTTTCCGCCGGCAGCGAAGGCAGCAAGCGTATGTTTATGGGTGCTGACTGGGCTGGCCGTACTATGTACGATGTGCTTGGCAATATCACGGAGCCCGTCACTATCGATGACGAAGGCTTCGGAGAATTTCGTACCCTCGGCGGAAACGTCGCCGTATGGACGACCGAAGAGGCCTTTGAGGATCTGACGATTCATGAGTAAAAACTCAGGTGTTGCATATTTTCGGTTTTGTGATATGATGATCGGAAGTGGTGCTATACCGCTGCAGCATTTCAAATAACCATCATAAAGGAGTTTAGATAATGGGTGTTTTTTCTCAGATCCATCGTTTCCGTGAAGCCGGAGAAGCAGCAAATGTCAATAACGTCGAACGATTTGGCCAGCCCGTACGTTCTCTGTTTACCAGCAGCAAAGTCATCTCGCTGCATCACCGGATCGAGATCACGGATGAAAGAGAAAACGTCGTCTACCGGGCGGAAACCAAGTTTCCTTCCCTGCATGATAAGACAGAGATCTACGATGCAGACGGAAACCATGTAGCGCATATGGAAAGAAAACTGCTTACGCTGCATCAAAGACACTATATCACCATGGATTCAGGCATTGCCTTTGAACTGTCCACTGAACTGTTTCATCTGATCAAGGATATCACGAATATCGAAGGATTGGGCTGGCAGCTGCAGGGCAATGTTCTGGGACTGAATTTTGAGCTCTACGACGGGGCCGGACAGATCATCGCTGTGATTGCACAGAAGATGCTCTCTCTGCACGACAAGTATTGTATGGATATCTACCGTCCGGAGTATGAACCGATCGTGGTTGCGATCCTGATTACCCTTCAGCATATGATGAGAGACAGGGAGAATTCCTCTTCTTCGTCTTCGTCTTTCTCCTCCTCCAACAACTAAAGGAGACGATTCATAAAAGGAACAGGCGACAGCGTTTTTGCACTGCCGCCTGTTTTTGTTTTTTCAGTTTTTCTGATAGTTTACGGCTTTTTTGTCATGATTTTTTTTCTCATGACAAGCAGAGCGACTGCGACAATAAGAGCAATAGCACTGACGATCGCGATCCAAAGCCAGGGTGCATGAGAGATGCCGGTGATATCGAACTCGCCGGTCTCGGCGTTCTGCAGCTGACCAAAGATGGCGGCGACATCAAAGACACCTGCACCAGCCAGCAAGAGTCCCGCAGCAATCGCCATCGGACGGCCGGCGGACAGGGACTCATCCTTCGCGGCCAGCTTCAGCTGTGCTGCTCCAAAATCAAAGGTGGTGGATAAATAATAGCCGATGATCAGCAGGACGAGCATCTCCGGCAGCATGTAGGTCGCATTGTAGATCACGGAATAGCGAAGAGCATCGGCCGTGGGGATCGAAAGACCGGCCCAGACAGTTGCGCCGCTGATCACATGGCAAAGATACCGGATCAGACTGACCACCAGGATGCCGGAAATAAAAGCACCGGGCTGATTGGAGGAATCCTTCCTGCGGAACAGACCGCTAAGACCCAGTCCGGTGAAGGCCAGCAGATAGTCCAGGAGCGCCAGGGCGATCACTGAGGCAGCACCGGATACATAAGAAAAGTTGTCCATGCCGAGCAGCAGCTGGATAATACCGTAGACAAAGCCGCACAGAAGACCCCAGGGCGTTCCGAAACGGTAGGCTATGATCACGAGCGGCAGCATGGAACCGGGCGTGACGGATCCGCCATAGGGCAGATCAACAACTTTGATGAGACTTAGGACGGCAGCGATCGCAATCAGCATCGCGGAAAGGACCAGCCGCTGTGTCATGGAAACATTTTTGGAAGACATAGATTCTCCTTTTCTGCCTGAACGGAAACCTGACAGGCATATAAAAAAATTTTCGCACAGGAATCCCCATGCGAAAACCGTTTGATCAGTATGATTGATTCTGAAAAAACTCCCTACGCTGGTATGATCCATATCAGGTTCGAGGGTTTGCATCGATCTTACGCGAAGCGGAGGATCGATTTGCATCTCAGCCCGAAGGCACCCCTGTTTTTGCCCAGAATTCTGTGCGTTTATTATTATATTCGATTTGACGGGATTGTCAAGACGTGCAATTTTACAGCCACTTTTTCTTTTTGAACCAGACCAGACATACGACCACGATCAGGATGGAGACCAGGATCACCACCGGATAAGAGGCTTTCCATTCCAGCTCCGGCATATAGCGGAAGTTCATGCCGTACCAGCCGGCAATCAGCGTCAGCGGAAGGAAGATGGAGGTGACCACTGTCAGAAGCGTCATGATCTTGTTCTGATGAACATCCAGTTCGGACTGGACGAGATCCCGAAGCTGTACGACATAGTCGCGGAGCGACGAGACCGTATCCTGCAGCCGGATGACCCGTTCGGTAAAGAGACGGAAGAACCGGAGATTCTCCGGCTGGAAGAAACCGTTCTCGTTTTCTTCCAGTTCCTGGCCAAAATCGATCAGCTGTTCATAATGAACCCGAAGGTCGATCAGATCGCCCCGGATCTGGTTGAGTTCGGTCGGAAAATCTTCGCCCTTGGAACGAAGGATCTCTTCCTCCGTATGATTGAGCTGATGCTCCAGCTTTTCCAGGAGTGCCAGATCCTTCCCGATGATCATCTCGAGGAAGTCGTAGAGAAAACGCTCCAGCGAAGGCATGCGCCATTTCTTGGAGCGCTGGATCGCCTCGATCTTCGAAAGTGCATAGCCGGTATCGTCGATCAGTACGATCCCCTTCTCGTCGAGTGCAAAGGAGAAAAAGTGCCGGCTGCTGATATGCTCCCGATCGGGAATGGAGAAACAGCCGGTCAGAGAATCATAGTTGACGACCGCTTTCGTCTCCCGCTGGTCGCTCGTGGTCAGATCCAGATCGATGACCATATCGAAAAGAGAATTGTTTTCTTTCCACTCCTCAAAGGTCAGCACGGCAACATAGGGAGCCGTACGGGAGGAAAGATCCTCCTTTGTACAGGAAGCAAGCGTATCTTTTATCAGAAAAAACTGCATCAGAAACTCCTTTCGAGGCTCATATCCAGGGTAAAAAGGCGGCGATGACCGCCAGAACCAGCGCAGGCAGCATATTGGCGACACGGATCTTTTTTCCCCATACGAGATTGATACCCACACAGAAGATCAGGATCGATCCGATCAGGGAGATATTCGCGATCGCAGTATCCGTGAAGATGGGAGAGATCAGTCGGGCGAGCAGGGTCATTCCTCCCTGCAGCAAAAAGACCGGGATCGCAGAGAAAATGCTTCCTTTACCCAGGGAAGAGGTCAGTACGATCAATATGACAAAGTCCAGGACAGACTTGACAGCCAGCGTGGAATAATCACCCAGGATCCCGTCCTGAATGGAGCCGACGATGGCCATCGCACCTATACAGACAGTCAGGGACGTGGTCACGAATGCGTTAACAAAGTCGGCATCCTTTG
>JAFOIR010000061.1 GCA_017420625.1 Bacillota bacterium | reverse complement strand
CACTTTCATCCAGTTCCATCATCCCGAGCCAGTAATCAGAGGAAAAAGGCCAGGAAACCAACAGCTTCTGATGCAAGACCGTGTTTAGAAAGAACACATAGGTCTTTCCTTCCTCAATCGGACGTTCCGTCGTACCGTAGACCAGATCCTTTCCAGTCTTTATGGCCGGCAGTATGCCGCCTGGCACATGGATGATCTCTTTTCCGATCTCTCCACGAAGCGTTTCCTGTATCTCGATCGTCAGCTCATTCCGGTTCGCCATTGGAACGTTGTAGTATTCCAGCATCTGCATATATGTGCCTGTACCCATATCCGTCATCGTCTTCCGTTGATCCGGTCTCATGATATTCTGGCTCGTGACCTTTGCCACCACCACCGCATCGGAGCACGTCAGGATCTCCTCCCAGAAAGGCATCAGCAAATAGCCTGGTGGATATTCGGTCGGGAGGATATATTGGTTTTCTTCACCTTCTCTTATTACAGACCCGGTATCCCAGATGAGCCGCATCAACCAGACGAGAAAGTCTCTTCTCGGGGCTTCCATCATACTGGGATGTGGAATCACTCCACCTGTTTCTCCCGGGATCAGCCTGTATGCCTGATCATCCAGATACACGTAATATCCGCTTTCTTCCTCATCAGCCAGTTCCACAGAGCTGAAAGAAAGCCTCATCTCTTTCGCCGGATCAGACGATCGAAGAATGATCTCCAGCGGATCCTTCTCATAGCTGTCCGCTCTTGGGTCTCTGACCAGTGAGCCAAAAAGATAATGAATCAGGACAGGAAAATAGGTGGGCTCATCCGTTTTTGTCATGTGTAGGGATACTTCCTGCCTATCTTCACAGAAGGTCATCACGATCTCGTCTGCCTGATCCGGTGAAAAGCCCGTCAGCTCTTCCATACTCTGTCCTGCCGGAGAGTATTGGCTGATCTCAAAGGAAGCACTGCCCTTCTCCAGAAAAGCTTCCATGATCGAGCTAATTTCCTGCAATGTCCTGTCGGAAGCGGCCGCGAAGAAAACATTGCCACTCATTTCAAACCGTCGAAAATCCAGGCCTTTTTCCTCCGCAAGAGATTGCAGCTTCTCCTCCTGTCTCGCGAGAGAATCCTTGTTGGCTCCGCGGATATACCCGTAGAGAGATCCATCCGGCCGGATCATCAGACGAATCGTGGTTTTCTCGTAGGAATACGCGTATTGGACGATGCCTTTCCCGATCTTTTCAGAAACATGATTCGGCCGCTCGTTCGGGATCCGAAGCAGCTCATCCAAGATGGTCCCGATCCCATCCATGGTCACAACGGGAACAGTCAAAGGACCAGAAGCAGCCGAATCGATGATAAAAGACTCTCCGGTATAGTAATAAAACGGACTCACACAATACTGGGTCTGATCGATGTAGGAAAGGATCTGTTCGGCCTCCGGTCCCCAGCAAAAACACACAAGTACAGGATCCCGCCCTTCTTCCTGGCAGTATCGGATCCCATAAACTTCCTGATCTACCAGCTCGTTTTTTATCTTATTTTCTATTTCTTCTTTGATTTCCGGGCGATTCGGTATCCAGGCGAAAACCATCTGATCGAGCATGCTTCCGCGTTTCTGTACATGAAAGGTGGATGTCTGATAGCCGTCAAACCACTGGAGAACGGGACTTTCCGGTCCTTGATCTATCGCGTCGATGGATGCTCCCAACTTCCAGTAACACCAGTTGATCAACAGGCTGACTTTTTGTTGGATGACAGAAAGATCTTCGAAAGAAACAGGACTGATCAGCGGGATCTGCTCTGCCTTTTTCAGCTCCAACGGCTTTGCTTCCTGATTTGCCGTACAGCCGGACATCATGTTCACGATGAGACACAGGACAACTCCCAAAACGACGAGTTTTTTTGCTTTCATCTGATACCTCCTTCCCGTACATCAGGTTAAAAAAACCCCGGGAGGACTCTCTCGGGGCTTGATTATTTGTGCCTGTCGGCGTAACTTTCTTATTCTGCCGGTTCAGCCGTCGATTCAACTGTTGCTTCAGCTGATTTAGTCGGAGCAGGTTCGGCGGCTGCATCTTCGGGTTCGGTGACGGGCTCAGAGGCGGACTCAGCTGCTGCCTTTTCTTCCTCCATCCGGCCAAGAAGATCCATGAATTCTTCACCGGTGATCGTCTCATGATCATACAGGTAGTTAGCCAGAGCATTCAGTTCCTTCATATGGGAACGAAGAAGGTTTTCAGCTCTCTCGTACTGCGTACGAACGACCTCGATCACTTTCTGATCAATTGCTGTCGATGTATCCGGCGAACAGGCAAGAGAAGCATCGCCGCCCAGATACTGATTGCTGACGGTTTCCAGTGCTACCATGCCGAACTCATCGGTCATGCCAAACCGGGTGACCATGGCTCTTGCCAGCTTGGTTGCCTGCTCGATATCATTGGATGCACCCGTTGTGATCGAATGGAAGATCAGATCTTCGGCGATCCGGCCGCCGGTGAGCGTTGCGATCTTGTTTTCGATCTCTTCTTTTGTCATCAGGTTATGCTCATCTTCATCGACCTGCATAGTATAACCAAGTGCCCCAGAAGTACGGGGAAT
>JAFOIR010000060.1 GCA_017420625.1 Bacillota bacterium | reverse complement strand
TCTTCGGCTGGATTCTGATTATAGCAGTGGCGATCGTGGCGGCACTGCTTCTTAATCGTTTCATTATTGTCAATGCACAGGTGACCAGCGGATCGATGACCAAAACGATCAATACCTGGGACCGGGTGCTTGGTCTTCGTGTGGATTATTGGTTCCACGGGCCGCAGCGAGGCGATGTGATCTTTTTCCGGAATCCGGATGACGAGTCCGAGATTTACGTGAAACGGGTGATCGGACTGCCCGGTGACACGGTGGAGATCAAATCCGGTGTTACCTACATCAACGGGAAAGCGCTGGTGGAACCGTACCTGCTGGAGGAACCATGGGACATGGATTTCGGGCCATACAATGTCCCGGAAGGATACTATTTCTTCCTGGGCGACAACCGAAACAATTCACAGGACAGCCGGTATCTGAAACATACTTACGTTGAACGATCCAAGATCCTGGGAAAAGCCTATCTGGTCTACTATCCGCAGGTTCGCTCGATCGCCCATAGTTCTTATGAAGAGTGAAAAAATAAGCGTTCATCTCTTATCCTGTTCAGAAGGAAAGAAATGAACGCTTTTTTCACGTCAGATGGAAAGCTTTCGGGAAAGAGATCGACTTAGTCCAGATAACCTTTGACAGCGAGCAATTCGGCCAGTTCCACACCGCCGCCGGCAGCGCCGCGAAGGGTATTGTGGGACAGGCAGACAAACTTGATATCGTACTGGGTATCTTCTCTCAGACGGCCGGCAGAAACAGCCATGCCGTTTTCGAGATTCCGGTCAAGTCTTGTCTGGGGACGATCGGGCTCTTCGAAATAGTAGATGAACTGCTTGGGTGCAGACGGAAGAGCTTCGCTCATGGGAACCAGACCTTTTCCGGGCACTTCCAGCATGGGGCCGGCGTAAGCAGCCCAGGCCTTCTTGATCTCATCGATGGAAGGCTTCTTCTCGAAGCTTGC
This sequence comes from Bacillota bacterium, assembly GCA_017420625.1. Next base: position 2,853 of record JAFOIR010000060.1, on the reverse strand, counting down.
GAAAACAGCAGCCATATGACCGTCGCTTACCGGAACACGCAGACACTGGGTGGTGATCGAAACGCTGTCATCGTTGACGATATGTCCGTCTACGACTTTACCCCAGACTTTCAGAGGTTCCTTCTCGCTCTTCTCTTCTTCTCCGCCGATATACGGAATAACGTTGTCGAGCATTTCCGGCCAGCGCTCGAAGGTCTTGCCGGCACCGGAGATCGCCTGGTAGGTACAGGCCAGTACTTTTTTCAGGCCATACTGGTCTTTGATCGGCGTCAGGGCGGGAACGTAGCTCTGGATGGAGCAGTTGGATTTTACGGCGACAAAGCCTTTTTTGGTTCCAAGACGCTTTCTTTGGGTAGGAATGACGTCCACATGATCCGCATTCAGTTCCGGAATGACCATCGGAACATCGTCAAAGCCGCGATGCGTTTTATTGTTGGAGATAACAGGGATCTCAGCTTTGGCATAGGCCTGCTCGAGAGCCAGGATCTCTTCGTTTTTCATGGCAACGGCGCAGAATACAAAGTCCACCAGCGGCGCGATCTCATCGATATGGGACGCGTCCATGACGATCATATCTGCCATTGACTCGGGCATGGGGGTCTGCATCGCCCAGCGATTACCTGCTGCTTCACGATATGTTTTTCCAGCGCTCGAAGAAGAGGCCGCCAGAGCCGTCACATGGAACCACGGATGGTTTTCGAGCAAAGTCGCAAAACGCTGACCGACCATGCCAGTCGCACCAAGAATACCAACACGATAGTTTTTCAATGCAAATCCTCCTGTACATTAAGAATTAGCCGCATGATATCATACATGGGGGGTGGTGTCAATTGAAAAAACAAACAAAGAGAAAGGGAAACGCATAAAAAAGGTTGACACATACGGGAAGGAAGCTTATACTGGGAACCATCAAAGAAAGCTGTCACACAAGGAGGTTGTCATGACCATATTAGAACAGATCAAGAATATTCTCGATGAGCGCGGACTTCTGGACGACATTGAACTGACCAGAGATACGAACCTGATTGAATCCGGACTGGATTCCCTGGATCTGGCCGACCTGGCGATGGATTGTGAAGATATTTTCGGTATTTCGATCGATCTGGAAGCGGCACCGCAGACGGTTGGTGACCTGATCGACATTATCAAAGAAAAAACCGGAATTGATGAAGATGAATAAGAAAACCAAAACTGCCGACCGTTTGAGGTCGGCAGTTTTTATAAGAAAAGGACCCGCTCTGCTGCTTCTTTCAGCCATGATCCTGCTGATGATGAGCGGCTGTACGGCTCAGCAGGAAGAATCTGCGCCTGTGATTACGGAAACGCCTTCGTCGGAGGCGCAAAGTGTGCCGGATGAGACGGCTGCTCAGACAGAAAGTGAGCAGGAACAAGGCGAAACGTCTTCTTCTGATGAGGAACCAAGTGGGTCATCGGAAGAGGAAGCAGCTGGAGAGCAGACGCTCGAACCGGCGGAAAACCCGGTCGTGTACGGTTATGCTCTGTTCGGCGCGGATCCCTATGAAGGTCCGGGACTTGCTGCCATTACGCCGGAGCAGGAAGCAGTAATCCGAACCATGATCGATGAAATGTCGATCGAAGAAAAAGTCGGACAGATGTTCCTGGCTCGATTCCCCGGTGCCAAGGAAGACGGACCGGAAAGTTCGGCTGCCGCAGAAGAGGATGTCCAAACTTATCATCTGGGCGGGTTTGTTCTGTTCGGACCGGATTTTAAAGTTAAGTCCGAGACCGTGATCCAGGACAAGCTGGATGCGGTCCAGGCAGCGTCTACGATTCCGCTTCTTCTGTCTGTCGATGAAGAAGGCGGCAATGTCAACCGCGTCAGCACCAGTTTCCGCGATACACCCTTCCTGGCGCCCAGAAATGCCTATGACTGGGCAGGTGAAGCAACGCTGCTCTCCGAGATCCATGAGCGCTGTGAACTGCTGGACAGCCTGCATCTGAATATGAACCTCTACCCGGTCTGTGATATTTCGGATAATCCGGCAGACTTTATCTACAATCGGGCATTTTCCGGGGACCCGGATACCGCAGCGGATTACGTGGCAGAAGTCGTCACGGTGATGAAAGACTATTCGATGGCCTGCAGTCTGAAACATTTCCCGGGTTACGGAAACAATGCCGACACGCATACCGACCTGGTGGTCGATGAGCGGCCGGCTGAGACATTCTATGAGGCTGATTTCAAACCATTCATGGCAGGCATCGCACAGGGAGCTGAGACGGTGATGGTAAGCCATAATATCGTCAAATGCTTTGACGAGGACAATCCCGCTTCGATCTCACCGGAGATCCATAGGATCCTGCGGGAGGAGCTCGGATTTGAGGGCGTGATCCTGACAGATGATCTGGGAATGGAAGGCGTCAAGAAATACTCCGATGAGGATGTCGCGGTCATGGCGGTGCTGGCCGGCAATGATATGCTGATCTCCTCTGACTACAAGCTGCAGTATGAAGCGGTTCTCGCGGCTGTTCAGGACGGAAGGATCAGTGAAGAACGGCTGGATGAATCCGTCTATCGGATCCTGCGGATGAAGATGTCGATGGGACTACTCATATATGCGGAGTAACGGCCGCAAAAAAGAAATTCTCTGAAAAACGAAAGCCATGTCTGAACCGGTAAAGGTCAGGACATGGCTTTTTTGTGTCTCGAAAGAGATTTTGTGCGAGGGATATTGACCGTGCTTACCGGATCTGGCCGTTGCCGGTCACGATGTATTTATAGGAACAAAGTTCCTCCAGTCCCATGGGACCGCGTGCATGCAGTTTCTGGGTACTGATGCCCATCTCACAGCCAAGGCCGAATTCGCCTCCGTCGGTGAAACGGGTCGAAGC
>JAFOIR010000059.1 GCA_017420625.1 Bacillota bacterium | reverse complement strand
GCTTAAAGGCCTGAGAAGCCGGAACGACACTGTATTCTTCAAAACCGCCATTCTGGGTTACGCCGATTGCCTTCATATTCTCGCAGAGCTGCTTTTTACCCATGCGGCAGTACACGCATTCTCCGCAGTAGATATTGGGGTCAACGGTCACGTGATCTCCAAGGGAAAGCTTCGTGACACCTTCTCCTACTTCTACGATCTCTCCGGCATACTCATGACCAAGAACGACGGGAGGATTGACATCCGCCGAGCCGGGATCTCCGTGATAGATATGCACATCCGTACCGCATACACCGCCGGCCATATTCCGGATGACGACTTCGCCCGGACCAGCTTTGGGCTGGTTTTCTTCCCTTACTTCAAACTGATGGTTGCCCAGAAAATACGCTGCTCTCATTGCTGTCCTCCTATTCAGTAAATGTGCGAAGCGTTTCGGCTACGGCTTCGTTGAAGGTGGGATGTGGGCGGATCGCCTCTCCCATCTGCTTCGCAGTCAGTCCGTTCACGATCGCGCTGGAAAACTCTCCAATCATATCGGTCGCTCTGGCGCACATCATATGGGCTCCCAGAATACGGCCGGTTTCTTTTTCCACGAGAATCCGAAGGAAACTGCGCTCCTGACGGGTCAGAAAGCTCTTTCCGTTCGCTCCCATGACATATTTGAGTGTTTCAGTTTCGATGCCTTTTTCCTTCGCCTCTTCAGCCGTCATGCCGACCGAAGCAATTTCAGGACTGGTGTAGACACAGGAAGGAACCACATCGCTCCGGATAGGCGGCTCTTTGCCAAGCATTGCTGCCACCGCATTTTCACCCTCAGCAGAAGCCACATGAGCCAGCTGAATCCCACCGATCACATCACCGATCGCATAGACATCCGGAACAGACGTCTGATATTTCTCATTCACCAGTACACGACCGCGGTCCGTCTCCGGACGAACAGACAGATTCTCATCAAACAGACGCTCGATATAGGCTCTGCGTCCTACTGCCACCAGTACTCTTTCGGCAGATACAGACTGTTCTTTATCCTTCTCTGTATAATAACAGGTTAGCTGTCTCTTTCCTTCCTCAGAGAAAGATTCTTCGATTTTTCCGAGACGAGCGGAAGTATGAATATCGACTCCTTGTTTTTTCAGGATCATCTTCAGATTCTGAGCAAATTCTTTGTCCAGGGTTGCGAGAATCCGGTCCAGTGCTTCGATCACCGTTACCTTCGTTCCCAAGGCCGCATACAGAGAGGCAAACTCCATACCAATAACGCCGCCTCCGATAATGGTCAGGGACTCCAGCGGCTTTTCATTATTGAGAAGCTCCGTCGAATCCCATACGCCTTCCAGTTCCATACCTGGAAGAGGCAGATGGACCGGTTCGGATCCGGTTGCAATCAGAAGTTTTCGTCCGAACAGAGTCTCCTCTCCCACCTGGACTGCCTGATAGAATTCACCGGTTTCTTCGTCTGACTGATGTAGCATGGTGATCGTCGCTTCGCCGCGAAACAGCGCGATCTTCGCCTTCTTAAAGGATGTTTCGATCCCGCCGGAAAGCGTATCGACCACATGATTCTTATATTGGTTAAGCTTACCCATATCAACGGACAGATCAGAAGTCAGAAGGCCGATTTCCTCACCATTCCTGGCTTCCTGATACAGTTCAGCTGTATGGAGCAGTGTTTTGGTAGGAATACAGCCGCGTCCCAGGCATGTTCCGCCTACCGTCTGTTTTTCTGCAACAGCAACCTTCATTCCCTGTCTGGCTGCAGCAAGAGCTGCAACATAGCCTCCGGGACCGGCGCCGATGACGATCAGGTCATATTTGATTTCCATTTACATTGATTCCTCGATCCAATCTAAAATATCCCGGATGATCGTTCCGCAGCTTTCTGTCTCAACAAGAGCAGAAAGCGCTTTGTTTATCTCGTCAGGCTGAAAGCTTTTGCCCCTCAGCGCCGAAGCGATCATATCCGGGAATCCGGTCTCCAACGCATCGGTATAGATCACAGCTTTTTCGATGATCCCTTTGACGATGGAAAGATTGAGTTCTGTTTTTCCCCAGGGAAATTTTTTCTCAATCTGATACGTATAATCCTGTTTGGTGCCATAGAGCCAGTCAGCAGATTCGTACTTTTCTCTAAGCGATGCTGTTTCCTCTGGTTCTTCCTGCAAAAGATGAAACCGAGTCCCGGTATATCTGCTTCGGAAGGCTTCAGCTATTCTCAGCTTCAGATCATCAACCGTGATCTTTTCCGCCAGTTCTGAAAGCCCGATCACGCGTGAACGAACAGAATCGACACCTTTGGAAAGCAGTTTCTCTCGGTCCACACTTAAATAACGGTCAATTTTGCCTTCATCCACTGAGACCAGCAAGGTTCCATGCTGGTAACACGGTCCCTTGGTCTTATAATAGGCATTGCCGGAAAACTTCCTTCCATTGACTTCAATGTCATTTCGTCCGTTGAGATCAGCAGGGATCCCATAGCTTTTGACAGCGGACAGAATCACGTCTGTCTGATCGGAGACATCGAAGTCCTCCCGCATGGCCAGAAAGGTGTAGTTGAGATTCCCCAGATCATGAAAAACCGCGCCGCCGCCGGATAATCGGCGGGCTAAATGCCCGCCTTCCTTTTCCAGCAAGCTGACGCGGCATTCTTTAAAACAGTTCTGATTCCTGCCGAT
>JAFOIR010000058.1 GCA_017420625.1 Bacillota bacterium | reverse complement strand
CGTCAGCCTATTCCCGGTACCGAACGGTATGTAAGCTGTGATACACTGCTTCTGTCTGTTGGCCTGCTGCCGGAAAACGAGCTGTCCCGTGCATTGTCGGTGGAAATGGATCCGGTGACCGGCGGTCCTAAGGTCGATGAAAATCGTGAAACCAGTATTCCCGGTGTCTACGCCTGCGGAAATGTCCTTCATGTACATGATATCGTTGACTTCGTCAGTAAGGAAAGCACAATTGCTGGTGAAGCCGCTGCAAGACAGATTGCTGCAGGCAACGGTAAGGAGAAGGCTGCAAGCAAAGGAGCAATTATCAAAGCGGCTGGAAATGTTCGTTATACGGTTCCGCAGCATGCTTCACTGCTGGCTCCTTTCTCGATCTATTGCCGTGTTGGTCAGCCCCAGAGCGAAGGACAGTTTGTGCTGAAGGCTCTGATCGGCGGAGAAGAGAAAGTCATTCTGACCAGGAAATTTGTTCGTGCCGTCCCCAGTGAAATGTCGGAGATTCCTGTTGGTGAGAAACAGCTGAGTGAAATCAGGACTGTTTTCGGCGACGAGCAGGGTGAACTTGTTTTAACGACAGAATAATAGTTCTTCATAAAAACAGAAGAGCATGAAAATAACCCCAGGGCAGTTTTTAGCCCTGGGGTTGTTCATTAGGAGGATCGTCTGTTTGATCCGCGCCGTCTTGGAACATAACTTGCTCCACCGGAATGCAGTCGTTCAAAACACCGGTCGCAGAGGTTGGAAGTCGAGAGGAAGGAGAGTGTTCTTCCGCAGCGGCGACAGGTCTTTCTGGAATAGTTTTCCTTCTTGAGGATGATAATGATCGTGCTCGCGATCTGATCCTTGAAGCGCATGGTCGGTTCCAGGTATTGGATATAGCCGAATTTGCGGAAGAAGGCATACAAAAGATCGCATTCCTTGTAGGCAAGTTCGAGGCGCTCCATATTCTGGGCGCTGTAATCCCGGAAATTGACATTCGGCCGAAGATCATAAAAATCGATCGGGCGACGGGAGATCGTAAGATCAGCCAGATCTCTCCACAGATCCATCAGTTCCATCTGCCGAAGATCGACAGGAATGGTAATAAAATCATAGATGAGCTGCTTGTCGGAAGTCTGGGCTTCCAGTTCCAGTGCAAGTTCGATCTCATCGTCGCACTTCATGATCCGGTAGCCTTCCTGCGGCGGGATATCTCTCCACTTGGTAAGGATCTCGGAAACCGGCGCATCGATGGACAGAAGAGAGGTGGGAAATCCGATCACGGCTTCTGTAATATCCGGAACCAGTGTTTCGGCACCATCCTCGATCAGATTCATGTTGTTATGGGAATTGTAGTAACCGATCTCATACCGTCCGTATCGTCCTGCACGTCCCGCGATCTGCTGGATCTCCTGAGGACAAAGCGGGCGGTTTTCTTTTCCGTCGAACTTGCTTTGCCTCAGAAAAACGATCCGTTTGATGGGAAGATTCAGTCCCATACCGATCGCATCAGTAGCGATCAGTACTTTCGTCGTTCCGTTGGAGAATTTCCTGGCTTCAGAATGACGAACATCGTAAGGCAATGTACCATAGATAATACTGCAGGGCAGGTCGGATGAGGAAAGTTCGGCCGCGCAGGCATGAACATCTTTACGGGAGAAGAGGATCAGTGCGTCGCCTTCCTGAATGCTGCCGGGGAATCGGAAATTGGCGGTATCTGCCTTAAGGGGCACCAGTCGTTCCAGATGTTCGATCTCATATTCGTCACCGCAGTCGGTGATCATCTGGACAAGGATCTTTTCGGCATAAGGGGCAGCGCAGACATGAATCTCCCTGGCGCACAGACCAAGGACAGCCTGTGACCAGTAACCGCCGCGTTCTTCATCCGTCAGCATCTGAGCCTCATCAATGACGGCGATATCAAAGGTGTCCTGGATATTGACCATCTCGATCGTAGAGGCCTGAACACGAGCAAAAGGTACCTCGATCGCTTCTTCACCGGTCAGGAGATTACAGGGACAGCCATTATAGTTCAGGGTTTCATACTGCTCATAGGCAAGCAGTCTGAGCGGCCCGAGATAGACACCGTGCTGCGCATTCTCCAGCTGGCGGATCGCCTGGTAGGTTTTTCCGGAGTTGGTCGGCCCGATATGCAGGTAAAATTTCCTTTTCATCAGGCGCGCAGCCGGATACAGGTCGATATAGTGATCGGGAATGGACTGCAGCATGTGCTGCTTCAGCCGGATCGCAGAGCGCACCTGTTCATCGACCAGCGCGGCTGCTGTTTTTACTTTGTTGTTCTGTTGAAGGAAATGATACGCCTGATCCCAGGAGTAGTGTTCATCCAGTCGGATTTGAAGTTTGTCGAGAACGCCAGTTGAACTCATACGCTTTGCCAGCGTATCGGTACAATCATTTCGATAACGTGGGGAGAAATCTCGGATCTTTTTACGATCATCCAGAAATTCCGGGCAGATGATGCCCAGAAGACGAAGCAGGAAGTTCGGACGTTTGACGCCCAGAACCAGCTTATAGATATATGGGATCGTAAGGAAAGTCTCCTGTCCTGGATCGTCTGTCAGATAACTGGCAAACGTCGGGGCTGAGCTTTTATCCAGAATATCATATAGTCCCTGCACTGTCGGAATGGGGAGTGTCGGTGTCTCGAGAAGAAATGTTTCGACCAGATGGGAGATATCCGTATAGATATCTGAAAATCTGTCTTCGACCAGATGATCCAGATAGGTCTGAGCATATTTTTTCAGAAGTACCTGTGACTGGTGACGATCACCGCTTCTGGTTTTTTTCTTGTTTTGTTCTTGGTCCAATCGTCATTTTCCCGGTGAACCCGGGCCTTTCTTCAAGTAAGTAATTTGCGGAAAGCGGTAGGCAGCATGATCTTATCCGTAAGGGTTTCTTCATCAGCCAGAAAAAGACCTTCCGGCAGATTGTCGGGAAGAGGTTCCTTCAAAGAGCCTTCGATCAGCTGCATATGCCAGGTAATGTGTGTGAAGACGTGATCTATGTTTTTGACAGGCTGTCCCGGCAGGATTTTCAATCCGTATTTTTCTTCAAATGCGCCGGACAATTCTGCTCCCGCAGGAATATTCGGAAGCTCGACCAAACCGCCGAGCACAATATCTTCCGGACGTTTGGCCAGCAGGATCTGAGGGCCTCTATGTATCAGGAAGACGATGATCGATTCTGTGCGGCGCTTTACCTTTGGAACCCTGATCGGCAGTTCTTCCTGTCGACCATTCATATAAGCCTGACAGATCAGGTTAAGCGGGCAGACAGCGCAGTCAGGAGAAGCGGGCAGACAGATCGTTTCACCTAGTTCCATTAAGCCCTGTACAAAATCTCCCGGAGTATCTTTTGGGCAGATCGGTTCCAGCAGTTCATGGACATGGCGTTTGGATGATGCTTTCATTACATCCTCTTCCAACAAATACAGACGGCTGACAACGCGCATGACATTTCCGTCGATAGCTGGGACGGGCAGTCCGAATGCAATGGAAGCGATCGCACCGGCTGTGTATTCTCCGATTCCGGGAAGTTTGCGGATGGATGCATAGTCGGATGGGAATCCATCAGGATTCTGGTCGATCAGGGTGGCAGCCATAAAAAGATGTCTGGCCCGGCTGTAATAGCCAAGTCCTTCCCAGTGTTTCAGAACGTCTTCCAATGAAGCCGAGGCAAGATCATGGATCGTAGGATAATCATGGATAAAACGAAGGAAGTAGGGAATAACGGTCTCGATCCGAGTCTGCTGAAGCATGATCTCGGAAAGCCAGACATAATAAGGGTTTGGCGGATCTGTCCGCCAGGGAAGGGAGCGACCGTTTTCATGAAACCACCTGGCAATAAAAACCGGCCAGTGAGCGTCTATGGGCGTTCCCGGCCGGGCAGATGAAGATGGATCCGTCATAAATCAGGCTTTCGCTACTTTTCGGGTTGCAACCAGATCACGGCCGGTTTCTGCAATATTGCTGATGAGAACATCACCGACCATAATAGGCGCCGTCGCACTGATTTTACGAGCTTCTTCCAGAACTTCCTCGATCTTGGCTTTAGGAATAGTATCGTTGGTCTTGACAGAGACCATTTTCTCATCTCCGCCGGAAACATAGACAGAAGTTGTGACAGTCCGCATGGGCTGGGTCATTTCTTCGGTTGCATACTTGATGCCGCGAGGGCAGAAGTTGCCTGTGACAGAAACAGTCTTTTCGTTTTGTTCATTGACAGTCCATTCTGCCGTGAGGTGACAGCCTCTGGGGCAGAGGATACAGGTATATTCCATGATTCCTCCTAATTTGCGCATAATTCTTCCAGATATTTTACCACATTTTCATGGGGAAGGAAATAGGGAAAAGTGTTGCTTTTCAAGTAAAATACGATACAATATGGATAGATTCAGTCATTAGTGTAAAAAGAGACAGGAAAGGAGTCTGCAATGAGTTATCATGTCGTATCCTATATAACCGATAAACTTAATGAAGAGTTTCCGGACAAGATTGATCTTTATGGGATCACCCATATTAATTACGGTTTTGTTTTTCTTCAGGACGATACGCTGTATATCCGGCGCCCGGACTGTCTGAAAAAGATGAGACAGATCTGTACAGAGCAAAAAGTCAAACTGCTTGTTTCACTGCAGCAGTGGGGAGGACAGAAGTTTGACGAAAGAAGCCGGACTGAGGAATGGCGCAGAAAGAATGCAGCGATGGTTCGCGAAATCGTGGATGAGTATGAACTGGATGGTGTGGATGTTGACTGGGAGTATCCGGGTCTTAATCTGCGCATCGATCAGCCGATAGAAGATTTCAAGGACGATTATTATATTCTTTTTATGCAGGCACTGCGGGACGTACTGCCGGATAAACTTCTGACGATTGCACACGGCGGAGAGAACCGTCACTGGATCCATACGGATTTTACAAGACTGGCACCGATTCTCGACTTTATCAATCTGATGGGATACGACTTTAACTGGTCTTCCCTGGGAAGTTCTCATCATTCCAATCTTTACCCGGCTTCTGTGGGAGAAGTACAGTCAGAGCTTTGTGACGACCGGGCGATCCGGTATTATCTTTCTCAGGGAGTACCATCCTATAAGATCAATATCGGTGTTCCGTATTATGGATATGTTGCCAAACAGGGACCGGAGGGGTTCTATCGTTTCGATCAGATCGAGCATCTGCTCCGGACAGATCCGCACTATGAGCGTCAGTTTGATGAGAAAGCAAAGCAGAGCTATGTTACAAAAGACGGGGTCTTTCACATTGCCTATGATGATGAACGGACACTGGTTGAAAAATGCCGGTATATCAAAGAAAATCATCTGGGCGGTCTGATGGACTGGACGTATAACCATGATCCGGAAGGACAGGCACGCAGAATAGTAGCCAGGGAGCTGCTGGAAGATAAGGAGTAAATATGACGATTCTGGTAATTGACGGACAGGGAGGAGCCATTGGGTCGCAGATGGTCAAAAGGCTTCTGGCAGAGCTTCCCCAAACGGAGATCCTGGCAGTCGGTACAAACAGTATAGCGACAGCCTCTATGCTCAAAAGCGGTGCGATTCATGCGGCGACAGGAGAGAATGCAGTAATGACCTGTGCGAAACGTGCGGATATTATTGTAGGTCCGATCGGAATCGTGCTGGCAGATGCTCTGATGGGAGAGGTAACACCTAAAATGGCAAAGGCAGTCGGAAGAGCGAAAGCCAGCCGGGTACTCATACCCGTTTCGAAATGCGATACGCTGATTGCAGGAGTTTCCACAGTACCTATGTCAGTGCTGATCGAAGATGCTATGGGCAAGATCCGGACGCTTCTGGGCAATCCGGTCAATGTTTAAGTTAATCATAATAGTGAAGAAATCTTTCAAGTTTAGGGCAGAATTTCGATTCTGCCCTTATTTTTTTTGCAAAAACGCGGGGAAAATTTTAAAAATCGCCTGTAAAAACTACGACAATAATAGTAAAGGGGTTTTTCTGCCCGTTAAAAGGAGGTCGTTATGATGGTACTCAGATTTCGGGAAGGCATACATGAATATGCAGGCTTGCCGATCGTCGAAAGAAGTTATTCCGAAATCGAAGATAAGATCTGGCTGAGCATCAAGCCCATTGATCTATGGGATGAGTATGCCAAAAGCTGCGTCACCTTCCGGATCGCGGAGGATTACTTTGCAGTCTGTCAGATCCCGCTTTTCGAAAATCCGGAAGCTGTCACTTCTCAGGTGATCGAAATATATCAGATTGATCAGTGGAAGGTGACGGCAGAAGAGCTTTTTGACAAGGCCCTGGAAAATCAGCGCAGGCATACGGCATATCTCTACAGTCTGGATGACTATCTCTATTATTGCCGGGAACTGATGGCGCCTAAACCGATCAATCTGCTGGATCAGAGCCAATGGAAACATACGTCCGCTGCCATGCTTCTCTGGAACGGAGAATATGTTTCTTTCGGAGCCAATCTTCTGTGTGACAATCGGCTTCTTTGCAGGATCCGGGATGAACTGGACAGCGGGTTCTACGTTTTTCCCGCTTCCCGACACCGGATCCTGATTCAAAAAGCCGGTCGGGCACCATGTTTTGAGGAACTCATTCGTTTGGGAAAGGAGATTGAACGCAGTGAAATGCCTGATTATTTCCTCGGAGAAGACATCGAGTATTTTGATCCGATCAAAGAGACCATGACCAACGCTTCCCGCAGTGCCGGACAAAACCTGATTCGGGGCTTCTGATAAGAAGATATTGGTTTGGGAGGGACTTGAAGTGAAAAGAAGACGGAGAATCATTCTGGTTGTCACTTTGTTTTCAGTGATCATATTCATCATCTTTCTCATCTGCAGAAAAGGAGAAGGAACCGATGGAAGAATAGATGCTGAACGAAAACAGACACATAAACCGATCGAAGCTTCGGATATTTCGAAATTGCCGGAAGTATCGGAGATTTCTGAAGCATCCGATTCACAGCAAACAGAAGAATCATCTAAAGAACCGATTACGGCAGCAGAGGATCTATCATCGGAAACATGGGAAACATCGGAACCGGAACAAACGGACGCTGTGCCGGTCGAACCTGAACCGGCTGAACCTGAATCGGTTGATTCAGACCCGGTCGAATCTGAATCAGCAGAGTCTGAACCGGCAGAATCTGAATCGCTCATTCCGGAAACACCGGAGGCAGATTCCTCAGAAAGAGAATCAGAAGATCCAGTCCTGTCGGAAGAGGGATCCGAGACAAGTGTTTGTCTTCATGAATGGATCGATATAACAGAAACGATCTTTCATCCGGAGCAGGGACACTATGAGGAGATTATTCTCGAAGAGGCTTACGATGAAATCCGGGATATCGTGGAAGAACGGCGCAGTGAGAAATGTCGCTGTCGATGCGGGGCAATCTTTGACAGCGATACTGAGTGGGAAAATCATTCCATCGCTCATGCAGATGATGAAGAAGACATTCATGACAGCTTTACAGTGACCTACCTTTATGAGGAAGTGATCACAGGACAGGAAATCATTCATCATGAAGCCCTCAAAGCAACTGTCTGGGTCGTCGATCAGGAAAGCTGGAGTGAAGAAAGAATAGTTGAAAGGGCCTGCCTGATCTGTGGAGAGCGGGAACCCGTTGAAAACGAATGAAAAGGAGAAAGCAATGAAACAGAAAATCGAAAAACTGCTGGTCATACTGATGGCAACAGTCATCGTACTGTCCGGAATGAATCTTCAGACCATGGCGGAGGAAGTGGGAGAAGAACCATCTGAGAAGGTATCAGAAGAGGTGGAAGAATCTTCTTCGGAAGAAATGATTTCCCAGACGACAGAAGCTGGAGAAGACTTTATCACAGTGACCATCGAAGGATGGGGGGCCGGTTTTGATATGAACGGAACAGAGATTTTTGAAGATCAGAACGGCTGTATAGAGGTACTCGGAGATAAAGAGAAGCGGTTCGGGATCATCGATGCACATACGGCAGTCATCGAACGATCACTGGCGGATTCTTCTCTGGACCTTTGTATCTATACCGGCTGGACCTATGCTGAGACGCTAAAGGTCACTTACCTGGATGGACACGCAGAAACATATTCGCCATCCGCCGGATATGGAAGCCGAACTTCGATCGATCTGGCAGATGTCCGGGATATTTACCTGTCTGTTGGTACCCTGGAGGAATATATCAGTCTGTTTGTGATTGATCAAAGAAATCAATCAGCGACAGATCAGGAATTATCTGACAGTCAGAACGAATCAAAAGGAGAAGTCAGTCTTCGTTCGGCCGCTCCGTCAAGCGGTACAACTACCATCACGCTGATGCCGGACAGCGGACACAGCGGAAGAGCCTATGACGATGCCAACGGAAACCATCTGTTCTGTCTGGATATGTCCATGGGTGTTCCTTCTGACGGACAGACATTTTATTATTCGGATCTTGCGTCATTTCTGAGTGAAGCCGGACAAAGCTCCAGGACACAGGCGTTATACTTCGTTCTCTATAACTACTGGACCAATCGCTACCCGGGGACCGGAACACCGACATATGAAATGATAATGTGCAGTGAAGAGGACTGGCCGTATCAAAACATGATGACAGGTGTGATCTGGAAACTGATGGGCTTCGAACCGGCAGGTTATGGGACAGAATATAAAGATGCTATTGAAGATATGGCTGAAGAAGCACTGGCCTATGCAGCATCCTTTCCAAACGGACGATATCCGGAAAACAGCATCATTGAATCCGTCGGAGCGCTGTATCCGGAAACCGGCAGCAGCACACAGCCGATGATATCAGTAGGCGCGCCGGTGTATAAAGGATATTTACAGGTTCACAAAGAGAGTGATCAGGCTTCAGAAGAATTCCTTCTGGCTCATCCGGTAACAGGTGCCGTTTATGGCGTCTTTATGAACGAGAGTGAAGCGCAGACTGCCCAGGCAAAACAAACCAGTACCAATACACAGATCGATGCAGGAGGAACCCTGGCCGTACTGACGATAGGAGTGAGCGGATATTCAGAGATTCTGGAGCTTTCTCCCGGCACTTACTGGATCGTAGAAATCACGCGTCCGACAGATACGGTATGGCAATGGGATCCAGTGATCCATGCTGTTAATGTCAGTGCGCAGGATACGAAGGATGATCCGGCTATGATCAAATCAAATGAAAAGCTGATCGGAAGTCTGAAACTTACCAAATCCAGCAGTAATACTGCTGCAACGAATGGCAACACATGCTACGATATGACCGGGATCCGGTTTGATGTATATGCAGAAAACACAGGAACATCAGCTGCTCCGGTTCTTTCCGGAAAAGTCGGTTCGCTGAGAATCGTATCCTATGATCCTGCAACTTCTTCCGGAGAAACGGATGTGCTGGAAAATCTGGCACCAGGCACCTATTGGATCCAGGAAGCAGAAAGCTCGACGATCGGAACAGGTTTTGTCTTTGATCCGACTGTCAGAAGTGTAACGATCGAACCGGATCAGACAGCGGAAGTTGTTTTTCAGGATGCACCAACACTGGATCCGAATCGAATTCAGATATTCAAGAGCAGCAGTACACAGGGAGAACGACGGATCACAGAGTCATCAGCTACATTCAGAGTAGAATTTTACGATAACTACACATGGAGTGGGAATCCGGCAAGAACCTGGTATTTCAAAACCAGTCAGGGCTTTGTCTTTCTGAACAATCCGGCTTATCTGGATCCGGCCTATTCCAACAGCACGCTTTTTACAACATCCTCCAGCGGGAATGCGTTTCCGCTTGGTTCGATCCGCATCACAGAAGAAAAAGCGCCGGAAGGATACCTTGCTTCGGAATTTGAACTCAAGGGAATCATCTCGCTCGATAATAACGGCGAGGCAGCTTTCCAGTGGGTAAGTCCGGTAACAGGAGGAAAGCTTAAATATGAATCAGACGGCAGTGCTGTATATCTTAACGATGCAGTTTATGCCGGGGTCAGATTTCAAAAAGTGGACCTGGAAACAGGACTGGGCTGTGCACAGGGATCAGCCAGATTGAGCGATGCTTCAATCGGGATCTACAATGTCAGTGGAAAAACGATCATGTTGAAAGATGGGACACAGATCGAAGATGGCTCTCTTGCTCTGACTCTGATTACCGATCAGGCGGGTCAGGCAGAATCTTCTGCGGATGCATTGCCGGCAGGATCTTATTATGCAGTGGAGATAGCAAGTCCGGAAGGTTATCAGATCAACAATAGCTGGAAGGTTGAATTTTCCATTACAGAAGCCGATCATGAGCAGATCCTGGATCTGACAGAGAACAGCAATTGCCTGAAAGAGCAGATCATTCGCGGAGGTGTCGCACTGGAGAAGTGGGATACAGATCTGATGAGCCAGACAGCACAGGGAGATGCAGACTTTGCCGGAATCAGTTTTCAGATTATCACACTTGGTGACAACCCGGTACGTGTTGAAGGAATTGATTACATCAAAGGACAGGTCGTCTGTACATTGACAACCGATGAGAATGGTAATGCTTCTACGGGGGACAGTCTTCTTCCCTATGGGAAATACCAGATCGAAGAAGTTTCAACGAACGGCAAATATCTGCTGACATCAGGAGAAGCGCAGATTATCTGGATCAGAAACGAAAAAGAGATCATCTTGGCCAATGTGGAAGGCGGGAAAATCGTATTCAGCGATGAGATCGGAAAAGGCGCTGCCGCCATCGAAAAACAGGATGAGGAAGCAGAGACTGCGCAGGGGGATGCTTCCTTTGCCGGCATACGATATGCACTTGTCAACCGGTCCCTGAAGGACGTAAAAGTGGAGGATACTGTTTATGCTCCGGGTCAAGTCGTGATGATTCTGAGTCTGGAACAGGATGGAACCGCAGCAACAGACGAACGGAGCCTGCCCTATGGAACGTATGGAATATATGAACTGAGAACTGATGCAGAGATCGAACCGGGCGAGCTGTATAATCATTCTGATAAACTCGGAACAAGTCCTTATGCGAATGAGAACGGATATCTGTTCAGAGAGCAGAGCGGAAAGATAGAGATCAGAATGGATGGACAGACAGAAAAAGTTCGTTTTACGGATTCAGTCGTGCATGGCGGTGTCAGTTTTACCAAGATCGACAAAGAATGCGGCGATGCTTCCCCTCAGGGACATGGAACACTGGAAGGAGCCTCGATCGAAATCGTCAACCGAAGCCAGCACTCGGTCTATGTTGAAGGTGTCTGTTATGAGCCGGGAGAAGTTGTGCTGACACTTGTTACCGATGAAAACGGTGTCTGCCGGACAGAGGAAAATATCCTGCCCTACGGAACCTATGAGGCACATGAGAAAGAAGCTTCCAGCGGCTATCTGGTCAGTGACTGGAAAGCTGTTTTCGAGATCCGGGAAGAGGGAGAGATGATCGAAACGGCTCCCTTGCCGGAGATGATCAAGCGCTGCGATCTCTGCTTCTCAAAAGTCGATATTGATGGTTCGCCTATGCCGGGTATTCCTTTCAGGATCTCACTAATAGATCCGGAAGGAAAAGTGATCGAATCACATATCATCGTTTCGGATGTAAATGGAATTGTGAATACGAAAATTCGGACAAAGACAAAAGAAAACATCAATATTCTGGATGAATATGTGAAAGATGGGCGCTTCACTGATGAATCTATGTTGGATGGCGCCGCCAATGTCTGGTTTGGTGTCCCGGATGAAGAATCCCTGGCCTCAGAAAGAGGTTCGATGATTTACGGACAGTACCGGATCGAAGAGGTGCAGTGTCAGAATAATCAGGGACAGGTAATGCTGATGCAGGAAGTCTTTATCGATCCTTCTTCCGAAGAGACAATCGATCTTTCCGAGGTCTTCGAAGATGATACACTAAAGGTACTTGACAATCTGTTCATTGATCTGATCATTCATCCAAGTACAGATCTGATCGACGTCACTTCAGAGTCAAATATTCTGACGATCGGAGAAGAGGTTCCAATCAGAGACACTTTCCATTATGATCATCTGAAAGTCGGACAAACCTATCATCTGACTACGAAGATCTATTATGAGGATACTGATGGACAGATCTGTCTGATCGGAGAAAAGAAGGTTGCGTTTGAACCGGAAAAAACAGACAGCACCAATACAGCTTATGGTACGGTAGAGACTGAGATCACGATCGATTCTTCCGGCCTTGAAAGCGGTATTGTTCATGCAGTATCGATTCTGAGTGCAGAAAAGGAGGGGGAAGAGATCGAGCTGCTCGTTCATAATCAGGATCTTAACGACAAGCGTCAGCAGCTTCATCTGCCTTCTATCCGGACGGTGGCTTCTGATACTCACACAAATGACCATGCAGGAACACTCGACAAACAAGCGTCGATCAGGGATATTGTTTATTATGAAAATCTGGCACATGAACACATGTATCGGTTCGTTGCGGTGCTGAAAGAAGCTGACTCCGGCAATATCGTCTTAGATGTGGATGGATCTGAATGCATCGTTCAGACGATCCTTCGGGTCAGCCGGACAGCAGAGATTGTTTCAGAGAAATCTTATGGTTATCTCGGTCCGATAAGCGGTGAGATTACTATGCCGGCTTTTACCTTTGATGCGACTGCCTATGCAGGGAAAACGCTGGTGGTCACGGAGTATTTGTTCGATTACGATCTGTACGACGAAGATCTTCCCTATACGGAAAATGAGAAAGCGTTGATCCTGCAGCATGATTCATTGAGTGATAAAGATCAGCAGGTTTCCTATCCGGCAAAGCCTGAGGAAGAATCTTCTTCAGAGCCGGAGGAGGAATCAAGTTCTGAATCTTCATCTGAACCGGAATCAGAAAGCAGCCTGGAATCTTCATCCGAAACGGATTCCGGTTCTGAGTCTTCGCCAGAACCGGAAAAACCAGGACCGAATCCGAAGACAGGGGATCATATGCCAGTCGGGTTCTATACAGGTGCTATTGTCATGGCACTTGCGGCATTGGTCTTTGTTCTGCTGATCCGACATCAAAATCAAACGAAGAAGAACAACTAAAGCCAAAGCAGGCTGAAATCCCGCAGATTCCGCTTCCCATGGGATCTGCGGGATTTCAAGTTCACACGGATTGTATAGAAATCTCAGAAAAAAGAAAAGTTTCCCTTTACAAATCCGGGGAAATCTGATAAACTACAACCCATGGACGATTAGCTCAGCTGGGAGAGCGCCCGCTTGACGTGCGGAAGGTCACAAGTTCGAGCCTTGTATCGTCCATTTTTTATTGTCTTTAAACACCAAACGGGGTATAATGATAGACAGCAGAATTCTCGAGGAGGGGAATCATATGATATCGTTCGGAACAGGTGGATGGCGGGCAGTGATTGGAGATGAGTTCATTCGCTCCAATATCCAGCTTCTCGCCAAGGCAATGTCAATCAAAATGAAACGGGAAGAAAAGACCAGACAGGGGATCATCATAGGATATGACCGTCGGTTTCTTTCCAAAGAATCCATGCGCTGGCTTGGACAGGTTTTTGCGGCGGAAGGAATCCGGGCTATGCTGGTCAATCGGGCCTGCCCGACTCCGCTGATCATGTTTTATGTACAGCGGCATCATATGCCGTACGGCATGATGGTGACGGCAAGCCATAATCCCGCGGTATACAATGGAATCAAGGTATTTATCAGGGATGGCCGGGATGCGGATAAGGAAACTACCAATGAGATCGAAGCGATCGCAGCTGAAATCGATCCTGCTGATATTCATGAGATGGACTACGATGAAGCTCTTGAAAAAGGTCTGATCGAAGAGATTTACCCGCTTAACGAATACCTGGATGATATTCTGACCAAGATCGATGTCGAAGCGATCAAAAAAGCAAATCTGAGGATCGCATTCGATCCCATGTACGGTGTATCGGAAGTGCCGCTGAAGACTTTGCTTCTGACAGCACGCTGCGATGTAGAAACGATTCATGACAATCATGATACATTGTTTGGCGGCAAGATGCCGGCACCGACGGAACAGACCCTCCGCCAGCTCGTTTCCCGTGTGATGGACTACCCATTCAATATCGGAATTGCGACCGACGGTGATGCAGACCGGCTGGGCGTCATTGATGATACGGGAAGATACCTGCACGCCAACGATATTCTGGTCCTCCTTTACTACTATATGATTAAGTATCGGGGCATGCATGGACCTGTCGTTCGAAATATTGCGACGACTCATATGCTGGACAAGATTGCTGAACGTTTCGGTGAGAAGTGCTATGAAGTTCCTGTTGGATTCAAATATGTTTCCGCCAAAATGTCAGAGGTCGATGCACTGGTAGGAGGAGAATCCTCCGGCGGACTTACCGTTCGTGGACATATTAACGGAAAAGATGGTATTTATGCGGCAATGCTGCTTGTCGAGATGATTGCGGTTACCGGCCGGAACATTTCTGAGATCTATCACGATATCGAAGAAGAATGCGGCAGTATCTACATGGAAGAGCGGGATTACCGGTTTACTCATGAGAAAAAAGAGCAGATGCAGCATATACTCTTCGAAGAGCGCCTGCTTCCCGAGATGCCGTTTGAGATCGATTATGTCTCCTACATGGATGGATGTAAGGTCTACTTCAAGAACGGCGGCTGGATCATCGGACGTTTCTCAGGAACAGAACCGCTGATCCGGATTTTCTGCGAGATGCCGCAGAAACAAGATGCTGTCAGGTGCTGCGATATCTTTGCAAAGTTTCTGGGACTGATCTGATGGATCCGATCATCAGACTTCACCTGAGATTTCACGGACAGGTGCAGGGTGTCGGGTTTCGTTACAGGGCACAGCATGCTGCGAATGCACTGGGATTGACCGGCTGGGTCGAAAACCAGTGGGATGACAGTGTGGAGATGGAAGTCCAGGGAACGGAAGAGGCTATCGGGAAAATGATCCGGATGATCAATCAGGGTACATTCGTCCATATTGCCGGTATCGAACGGAAAAACATTCCGCTGGTTGAAAAGGAACGTTCATTCCGGGTCAGAGGCTATTATGGATAGCCAAATAGACATTAATATTGACCGAATTAAAACAAATTAAGATACGATCGGTCATCTATGATATGATGAGATCGTTCCAATGATAACAACAATATAAGGAGGCTGTCATGGCATTTAGTTTGGATGTAGTTAATCCCGAAGAAATCAAGGAAAAAGTAGAGCAGGAACTGGCGGTTCCCGCTGAAATCAACCCGGAAGTTGCGAAAGCTGCGGAGCAGAAAGTTGCCGAGATCATGGCAGTGGATCTGGATTCCTTCGAGCACAGAAAAGAATTCACGACTGCGATCGATACCTTTGGTCAGGATGTTGTTCAGAAATCCGAAGTAAAGAACGAAATCCTCAGCAAGAGAATGGCAGAGCTTTCCAAAAACGGAACCGAATCCGGCGAGGTTGCTAAAGGTCTGGAAGATCTGGCGATCCGCATGAGAGATCTGGATCCTTCCGGAATCGATTTTGCGAAAAAAGGACGTCTCGGAAAAGTTTTCAATCCTGTACGTCGTTACTTCGACCGCTACAAAACAGCGGATGCTGAGATTGCCGATATTGTCAAATCTTTGGAAAAAGGCAAAGGTACGCTGAAAAACGACAATACCACCCTTGAGCTGGAAGAAGCCTCTATGAGAGAGATCACAAAACAGCTCAACCAGAAGATCGAGATGGGTACAGCGCTTGATACCTATTTGACGAATGCTCTGGAAGAACAGAAGGCACTGGGCGGAAACGAAGATAAAGTTCGCTTCGTCGAGGAAGAGGTTCTGTTCCCCTT
>JAFOIR010000453.1 GCA_017420625.1 Bacillota bacterium | reverse complement strand
TGTTCTGATGCTTCAGTTCAACGCCGAGAAGGGAACCGGCACACATGACATGCAGCTCCGGCAGGTCTTCACAGAAATATTTCAGGCTGGCAATTGCTCTTGGGCAGGATTGAATCTCATCCAGGATCAGAACGGTGCTGCCGGGTGTTATCTCAAATCCGAAGAAAACCGCACCCAGTTCCCGCAGGATGCGTTTCGGATCAAAGTCATACGCAAACAGTTCTGCCGCCCTTTCTTCCTTTTCAAGGTTCAGATAGGCGATTTTCTCGAATTGCTCCTGCGCAAACTCTTTCATGACATATGTTTTTCCGCACTGACGGACGCCGGTAATCAGCAGAGGCCTGCGGTCGGGGCGATTCTTCCAGGCAAGCAGCTCTTTTTTAATTGTTCGTTCCACGTTCCACCTCCGAGATACCGGCCTCATGGCCGGCGGTACAGTGTATCCTGATGTTCATGATGCCTCATTGAGCCATTGATGCCCATTGATGCCATTGATGCCATTATAAACGAAATCTCAGGAAAAGCAAGTGAAAATGCGATTATTCATACGAACTTCAGCAAAGTAATACGATTGTTCATATGAATAACAGCATCATTCTTGCTGTTGTTCATAGGAAGTCTGACAGAATGTTCGACAGGACGGCTTTGTCTTGCCATGGAGAGCTGCCGTAGCTCAATTGTAAACCGAGGTTCCGGTTTGCAAGAGTAAGTTCCAGTTTGGCAGAATTCGCAAAAGAAAGCGCCGAAAACGAGGGTTAAAAGCAGAAGTTAGTAATACAAATCTGGCGGTTAAGTTTGCAAGCCCGGAAATAAGTCTTGCAAAGCGCTTGAAATATCAATGTTCAGCATGTTAGTATAGGGATGAGATTACGGCAGAATCCTGAAGAAGGATATGCTAACGCGGAGGTCGCAATTAGGGTTGGTTTTTCGCAAGAGTAACCGCGGCCCCCTGGCAAGCTCAAATTCACGTCGGAGATGGCGGGAATTTGTTTACTTCAGCAGTTCAGGTTTGAGCGTAATCTCGCTCGGGTCAATGAGATGGGAATTGAGTTTTTCCAAGACATCGGCCCCATATAGGAAGCTGAACAACTGGAGTGGAGACTGGTCGTTCAGCTTCTTTCTTTTATAAGAATTGATGTGGTCCATCATGAGGTCTACCTTCTCCTGCGTGAGAAATTCAAAGGAAGTTCCTTTGGGTAACACCCTGCGTATAAATTCATGAGTCACCTCGATGCTGCCTTTCTGGTCAGAACGGCGCGGATCACAATAGAACACACGGGTGCGGAGTTCACCGGTAGATGCGTCACACTCGATAGCGGATGGATCAGTAAATTCACTTCCACGGTCGGTCAAGATTACCGGGAAGAGCTTTTGGAAGAGATTCATACCGAGCTTTTCCTGTAGGCAGTTAAAGACATCTGTAACGGAACGGGCTGTATTGGCATCTCTCAGGAAGGCCAACATCAGGTTACAGCTGCAGAAGTGGAGTGTCAGTAAAACCTTGGAACTGTCACGTGAGCTCTCAACAGAGTCCATCTCTACAACGGCTATATCAGGGTTTTCTTCCTTGTACTTTTGGAAGTCTTCATAGGTTCGGTCAACATGGCACTGCTTATCCACTCTGACCGGCTTCTTCCCCTTTCTCTTGCGGTAGACTACTTTGCGAGGGAGATCAATATTGCCCACAGAAAGCAGACCAGCATCTACATAGTTGTAGATCGTACGCTCGTCCAGCATAATGTCAGCGGCATTATTTGTGCAGATGTGGTGGATAGACTGTCCCTGCCGGATCAGCGGAGCAACGATATCGTCTACTCTTCGGAGTTCTTCGGCGGTTAGATTGATGCCCTGCCTGCTTTCACTACGCACGGCTTCATATTCCTTCTGCGCCTCTTTGGCATCATAGACTTTCTTTTTCAGGGTACAGGAGCGAACGCCTTTGCAGCCGTTGCAGGTGTATGGCGGCTTCATGAGTAGTCTGCAGGTTTCCTCCTTGAATTCTCTGCATCTCTTATAGCAGTCTTCGCAGACACAGCAGTATTTGCTTCTATGCCATAAATATGCTTGAATGCACATTTCACCGCAGATGTCACCTTCATGCTGGCAGTTCTTGCGGTGTATGCAGGGATTATACGGTCTGGAGCGAGTTCCCGTCTCTTTGACGACAAGGTGACTGCGGATTTCCTTGGAGATAGTTGATCCATCCCGACCGATAATTGCGCCAATCTCGGCAAAGGATTTGCCTTCTTTCAGGCCCTTCTGGATCTCAACGCGATCGTCCAGATTCATGTGTTTATAGTTCCCCATAGTGATTCTCCTGTTCTCCCGCCACCTCCGCTCTGCTGAAGCTGATCAATATTGTATCGCTTCGCGATGGATTTCAAAATGGGTTTATCGCTTTATGTTTCCAAGAGAACGGCAAAAAAAGAACGGCACCATATAGATGTCGTTCTCCCGCAACTCTGAACGGCGCTCGGGTCGCTCCCCAGCGTTGCCCTATCCTCCGTCCAGAGAAAGTGATTGTATTGTATATGATGTAAAGACGGTTTTCAATCCCCTGCAGCCATCTTTGCAAAAGTAAGTGCGGGGGAAAAGCTTGCAAAACTTACTTCTAGGCAGCCCTATCGGGGCCTGGAATTAAGTTTTTCAATTCAGGATGGCATCAATGAGGCATCATGAACATCAGGATACACTGTGCCGCCGGCCATGAGGCCGGTATCTCGGAGGTGGAACGTGGAACGAACAATTAAAAAAGAGCTGCTTGCCTGGAAGAATCGCCCCGACCGCAGG
>JAFOIR010000452.1 GCA_017420625.1 Bacillota bacterium | reverse complement strand
CGCCGTTGTTCTGGACGCGGAGACCGGAGAGACAATATATTCTGCCGACCTCCCGCTTGAAGATGCCCTTAAGATCTCAGATCATATCTGCTCACAATTTGACGCTGCATGGGGCTGTTATCAGGACGGGCACGGTTTCATGTCTTCGAAAGACAGAGACAATCTCGCCCATTTCTTCGAGGACAAATTCATGCTGGGCTATATCCTGAGCGCACACTCGGGTGTTCCGGATTTTCGGGGCATGCTTATAAAAAAAGGCCGCGGAATGCATAAGTGTTCGTTTTATTTTGCGGATAAAGCCGAGCGGCAGTACTGCCTCGAAACACTGCCGAAGCTTTTTCCACACATCAAATTCACATCATCTGTCCCCAATAATATAGAGTGCAATTCCTACCAGGCCGATAAAGGTCTGGCTTTGAATGCTCTCTGCAGCTTTCTCGGAATTCCGGAGGCTTCCTCTGTCGCATTCGGAGACGGGACTAATGATATCGCTATGCTCAAAGCTGCAGGGCTCGGAGTTGCAATGGCAAACGCTCCCGATGAAGTCAAAGCATCAGCAGATATCACAGCCGATACCAACGACAACGCCGGCGTTGGAAAAATGATTCTCTCCCTTATTGAAGTATAAAACAGCAGTCATAAGAATTCTGGAGCATTAATGCTCCGGAATTTCTTTTCGGCTCTACCAGATAAACGGGATCAGCCGGTATTTCACCTTTTTTGTGTATTCTCTGTATCCGGGAAGTCCTTCTTCCAACACCAGTTCCTCGTTCCGGATCCTTTTGACGATGATCGGAATGTAGCAGAGCATTATAACGAACGAAATTACTGAGCCAAGCACCAGCGGCATTGAAAGAAACAGAAATACTGTTGCCGTATACATCGGATGTCTTACAACACCGTATAGTCCCGTATCTATCACCTTCTGATCTTCCTGCACCTCTACCGTTCGGGAGAGATAAGTGTTCTCTCTGAGAACTTCCGCATAAACCGCATAAGCGATCAGGAAGACAACGGAAGCAATAATACTGACACGGAAAGGGAGCATAAGCCATCCGAAACGGAAGCTCATGCCCGCCGAAATGAAAGTTGCGAGGAACATGATCCCGCTGTAGAGGATCACTGTCCTCTGCTCGGATTCCTGCTCCTTTGCACTCAGTCTTTTTTTCAGAAGCTCCGGATTCCTGTACATCATGACGAAGCCGGCAATGAACATTGGAACAAACAGGATCCCCGTCAAAATCCAGGCCTGGGTATAATGCAGGGTCCCGGCAGGAACGAAGAGGAGCAGCATAATGACCAAAAGTCCCGCGAAAAACTTTGAGATAGCGCGCATAAACAGCTCTCTGCTCATTGGATCTCCTCCCCAAGACCTTCCGCGAACTCCCGTATGATCCGGTTGACCTCTTCAGGCTTATCCGTATTCGAATTGTGCCCGGCATCTCTGATCCAAAAGATCTGGAGGCCTTCTTTTTTTGCCCATCTGCGGTTATAGCTTTTGGCTGAACCCGCCCGGTCTTCTTCCCCGCAGATCAGTATCGCAGGACAGTCTATAGTATAAGGCAAGTCTGCTTCCATCGCCTCAGCCAGCATTTTCATTCCGTGACCCGCCAGAGTACAGTACTCATCCTTCGTATAGGAGCCGATGAATTGTTCCATGAGCGATCTTCCGTAAGCGGTCACAGAGCAGCCTTCCGCTCCAAGTTTTTTCAGCGTTTTCCACGGAAAGGCCCGGTACATGGGCTCAGTCTGTTTCAGAAGGCTTATCTCAAAACCTGTCACATAACTGCGCTTAAGAGGCGCGGAATCGATCGAGACAAATCCGGCGGTTTCGCCGGGATACTTCTCCATATAGCACTGGGAAACATATCCTCCCATCGATTGCCCGATGAGGACGGGACGCAGGATATGCTCAGTTTCCAGTATATTGTGAATCCATATGGCCTTATCCATAAGGTTAAAGTCATACCTGAACGGTCTCGATTCCGCATGACCCGGCGCATCCCAGGTAAGCAGGTTGTATTCATTTTCAAATGCTTCGATCTGTTTATCAAAAAGCCGGTGGTCGGCGGTGAGTCCGGGAAGAAAAACAAGTGTTTTCCTGCCGGATACGAGCTCATTTGTCCAATACCGGATGGTTCCGCATGCCGTCTCAAATGTCTTTTCAATCATCGCTTATCACCCTGCCCTTTGCGAATGTATACTTTTTTCCAGAAATCAACAAGCTCATGGAAGTCCTTTTCCATAGCATCGGTGTCCATGCTCCCGCGCTGAATATACTCCCAAAGGCAGCCCTCCGACGCCCAGTACATCTCTTTATACATCATCTGCAGGTCGATGCCCGGAATAAAGTCCTCGGGATCAAGCTTTTGAAGTTTCTTTTCTGCATGGACTGCCAGATACCGCCCCATACTCCTCTGGATATCGGAACTAACCTCCGGATCTTTTTCGTAAAAAGCACGGACAGCAAATACTCCTATATCCGGATACCGCCTCATAAGGCTGAGCTTCGCCTGCATACCGTATTCCATGCTCCCGAAAAGATCCGTCTGCTCATATGTACCGCTTCGTTCCATTTCCTCTACCGTGATCTTCGCACACGTATCCCACAGAAAAAGATACAGCTCCTTCTTATTGCGGAAATAATGAAACAGGAGCGATTTGCTTATTCCTGCCGCATCCGCGATTTCGCTCATCGGACTTTTCCTGTACGAGTTCCGGGAAAACACGTGAAAGCCCGCATTCAGGATCGTCTGCTGCTTCTCCTGCGGCAGGAAATAGAATTTCGGATTCATCGCAAACCTCCGTTAACCGAATCGGTCAATATGATGATAAGCCCATTGACCGTTTTTGAGAAGACCCTGAGTTTCCGATCATCGCTCTCATGCGACCGGCAGCACATACTTTTCTATAAAATCGACTCTGTCATATATCCTCGGTTTAAATGTGCCCGTCATTCCGACCGATATGCGACTCTCTTTATCTGCATAGATTATATTTCCGCCGTCTCCTATTGCCGCACAGATCTGTCTGTCATCAAAAGGACTGTACCACAGATATCCGAAACTCATATACCCGAATCTCTCTCCAAGCCTGATGTGCGGAGCTGTCATATCCTGCAGATAGTTTTCCGATACGATCCTTTTTCCTCTGTATTCTCCGCGATTTATTACAAGTTCACCGATCCTTGCCAGATCACGTGCAGATAAACACAGTCCCCAGCCGGCAGTAACTGAGCCTTTTGGGTCAGAATACCACTCATTCTTCCTCGGTTCTCTGTTCATGAAGAAATCGAACTGATCCTCTTTGGAACTTTCACCGTGTATAACATGCTCAGGTATTCCCAAAGGCAGAAACAGATTGTTATTTGCAAAACCGATACATTTTTCCCCTGTTGCATTTTCGATGATCCCTCCAAGGATCTGTATTCCGAGCGTAGCATACTTAAACTCGCCTGTTATCCCCCTGCGTCCTCCCAGAAAGTCCAGAACCGCCCCGGTCCAGTCATTTGAGGTACATACCTTTGTCCAAGGCTCGGAGCGGTATTTGTAAGGTGCAGTCATTGTCAGGAGATGACGGATCGTAACTTCATAGATTGTTTTCTCTCCCCGTTTGACTGTGTAATCAGGGAAGAAGTCCATCACCTTCTGATCAACGCTCTCAATACATCCCTTATCGATCGCAATACCGGCAAGCAGAGCCATTACGCCTTTTGTCACTGAGTTTACATTTACCGCATCACCGGTCTTATACCCCCGCCAGCAATCTTCGTATACAGTCTTCCCGTCTTTTATTGCACAGATCTGACATATGTTGCTCTCATTCCCGGTACTCGATTCTATAAATTCATGAAGCTGTTCTTTATTCATTATTAACTCTCCTTTCAGACATGGCCCGTATATCCTGACAAAAGGCTAATATGATTTAAAATCATTTTCAAGTACTTTTTTCTGTCAAAATATCCGGGTATAACAAAACCCCGGAAAATCATCTGATTTCAGGGTTTTGAAAAAAATAGTTTTTCTCTGCCGGCACGCTTTTCCTTTTACTTTCCGTCTTCACGGTTTTGTCTGTTTATTCGCTGCTCTATCCACAGCTTCGCTTCAAACAGGTCTGTCACAACAGCTTCGGCCTTCTCATACATTTCACCATCTGCAGGTATCAGATCCGGTACCATCACGGGGATCAGTCCTGCAGACCACGCAGACCGTATACCGTTGAAACTGTCTTCGACGGCAACTGTCTCTTCGGGAACAACACCCATATTTCTGCACGCCAGCAGATAGATATCCGGCTCAGGCTTGCTTTTCCTCAGCATGTCGCCGCAGGTGATCGTCTCAAAATAACCGGCCAGTCCTGCCTCGGCAATTTCCCGCCGCACCGTAGCTTCTCCTGTTGAGGAAGCTATTCCGATACGGATACCGTTGTTTTTCAAAAAAGCAAGTATTTCCTTCACACCGGGCATGATCGGAAGCCTTCCGCCGCTGTATTTTTCCTGAAAGCGCTCACTTGCCGCGCTTTGAAAAGCTCTTGCATCGAATTTTCCGCCGTAAGCTTCTGTCAGGATCCGGAAGCACATGGCTGAAGTCGTTCCGATACAACTCTTAAACACGTCTTCGATATTCTCTAGGCCGAGTTCTCCTGCCAGTTCCTTCCAGACATCAAGACAGGCCTTTTCCGAATCGAAGATCACGCCGTCCATATCAAATATAACGGTACTAAGCTTTTTGCTGATCAATACAAACCTCCGTGCCTTCAGGTATGCTTTCCGGGCTCTTCAACAGCATATCATCTTCTTGGATACAGGGAATCGTGTCATGAACATCTCACCTGTGAATATACATCCTTGTCATTTCCGGTTCGCCGTCACCCTGCACCATGCAGAGGAACTCCCAGCCATAACGCTCATAAAAACCAATATGATCGGTGACTAAATACAAAGGCGTAATGCCTTTGGTACGCATATCGTCCACTGCCATGTCCAGCAGCCGCCCGGCGATTCCCTGGCCGCGGCAGGTCTCTTCGGTATACACCGCACAGACGTTCGGTGTCAGATCTTTGCGGTCATGGAAGTCGTTATCGATGACCCCCAGTCCACCGACGATTCGCTCACCGTTCATGCACAGATACCATCCGTATTCCGTCTCCCGGTCCAAATATGCCGTCATGCAGTCGAGATAAGCCTGCTTAGGCACTCCCCATTTTTCGTGAAACCAGGAAGCTGCAAGGTCTTTCAATTCAGGGCGATCACGCAGCGCAATGAAGGAGTATTCCTTCAGGTTCCTCAGTGCATATTGATTGTTTTTAACGATCATGCCAAGCTTTTCGCAGCCGTCCATCTCGCTGCAGCTTCCACAGGTTTCAATGCCCCGGCTCATGGCACATTGCCGAATCGGGCACAGCGAATCGCAGTAAGGTGTTTTATCACCTTCGATCCGACAGCCGGAGCAGTTGATCATCTCCGAGGTGATCTCTGCGCCATTTAGTTCAGACCACTCATGCGCGATCTTTTGCCTTAAGGAATCGTCGTTATTCACGGTTGCAAGACGGGCTTCACAGCGCTCACAGTCCAGCCCGCAGTATGCAATATAATCGTTCATGTTTCAATACCTCAAATCATTGATAACGTAATAGGTTAGATTCCGTGGTTTTTCGGTGTTCCCTTGATCAATTCCCTCAGCTATTAGTTATTGCCTGAAACCGGTTCTTACTCTTCACGCCATTTTTTACCCGAATAGAATCGGCACAAGGAAGAATCCGATCATATTATTCAGAA
This sequence comes from Bacillota bacterium, assembly GCA_017420625.1. The sequence continues at coordinate 5,012 of JAFOIR010000452.1, read as the reverse complement.
AATGCGGAATAAAGCTGATCAGGCAGTTGCCGGTCCTGCGGTACAGTATCGCAAAAGTCAGGAAGAGATCCAGTAAAAGTTTATTATGCCGACCTCACGGCGATTTACTCTCCGTGATGACGGCGGCAGCCTTCGTCACCCTTTTGATGGCCGCAGTCGAGGCCTTTCCCATGATGATGACCACACTCATGGTCTTCTCCGTGATCATGGCCGCACTCATGTCCCCCGCCATGATGACCATGGTGGTCGCATTTGGCATCAGGATCATATTCAAGCGTTCCTTCAGCAAGAGATTTCGCCGCAGCATCCGCTGATCCCTGTACACCGGCATAGAGCTTTATCCCTGCATCAGCAAGCGCCGTCTGTGCGCCCATACCGATACCGCCGCAGATCAGTGCGTCAGCCTTTACCGCCTTCAGGAAGCCCGCAAGAGCTCCATGACCGCTTCCGTTGGTATCAACAATCTGCTCATTAACGATCTTACCCTCTTCAACATCGTACAGCTTAAACTGTTCGGTATGGCCAAAGTGCTGGAAGATTTCTCCGTTTTCGTATGTGACTGCAATTCTCATGGTATGTGTTCCTTTCTCAATGATTTCCTGATAGATCTCGACCGGCTCAAATTCACAGTGTCCGCCTGTGATCAGCAGTCTTTTTCCGTTCACAAGGGCATCAGCGACTTTTTTCCTTGCACTGTCATAAATAGCAGTTACCGTGGTTCGGGCAATGTTCATCCTGGATGCACAGGCTTCCTGGGTAAGGCCTTCGTCATCCAGAAGTCTTAATGCTTCAAATTCGTCAACGGTCATCCGAATGCTTTCAGAGGCTGTGATGTCATCAGGCGAAAAGCTGCGATAGACCGGGAGCTGCTCTATTCTGCGGCATCTGAATGGTCTTGGCATAAGCTCTCCTTTCTGACATATGTCAATAACTATAATAAACTATATAGTGACATATGTCAATAACCTTCAATGTGATTTATTGCCTTCCGCCATGCAAGATAATGCGTCAAGTATCCGACCAGACTCATCATAGTCAGAGCGTAAAGCTCAGATACGGCTGAAGCAATGACATAGGATTTATCATCAAACACATTCAGTACTGCAAAGGCACTGGTAATAAGTGAAAAAACCAGAAAGCCGAATATGAGTCCGGCACCTTCTTTATCCTTATGGTAGATGAACGCTGTATAGAGGCAGTATGTCAGGAATATCATCAGTATTCCGCCAAAACTCATTATGCCGTGCCAGATGTTTTCTTTTGTCATAACTGTTCCGTCACTCGGCATGACCCACATAGCCCCTATATAGAGAACCAAGCACGAAACGATTGTGGAAATCCTCAGAATTCTTTTTTTCGTTTTTGGTAAACCAATCACATTGTGCGCGAGGAAAAAGGAAATGAGCATAGGAATAAACATGACCAGCATCGCGATGAAAATCTGTGGCGCGGAACCGGAATACCATATCATTCGCGACAAAGAAGCAAACACTGCGGTCTCATCGGTTGCAAGGACGCTTGCCCACGAAAGCAGAGGTGAAACTGCGAACGTGAAGATCGCCAGCCAAATCAGCCTTTTTGGAGCCTTATCCATTTCGCCACCTCACTTATCCGTCATCATCAGCTTTTCAAAGCGGAACATACCATCAAAGTCTTCACCATCATAATTGTTTTCTTCACCGGTTTCCGGATCGTGAGGATCTAGATGATGTCTGTTGAAGAATTCTACGATTTGGAAGCCGCATTTGTTGACATAGAAATGGATGTTTCTGGTCTCGAAGTAGGGAGTACAGGTCTCCCAGACCTTCGTACCCGGATAGAGGCGTTCAGCTTCCTTCCAGGCAGCCGTGCCGACGCCCTTGCTGTGTTCCCCCGGTGTGACAAACAACAGATCCAGATGGTTATGCTGCGTCTCTTCATTTATCGTCAGTACCAGTCCCCCGACAATCTTGCCATCTTCCCGGATACGATAAGCAACACCATTATCGATACTGTTTTCTATTGTCTTTCGGGAAATGATCTCACCATGTTCTTCAAATTGGTTGTCCCGTTCCCCGAATTCCTCCATTGCTCCATACTTGAACGCCAATTGATTGTCGAGGATGAATTGTTCTCGGTCATCCTCAGTAAGCCGGGTAAGAGTAATGTTTGCCATGCTAAAAGGCCTCCTTCAATAAAAATGGCTCGGCAACACAAGGCAAAAGCCAAATGTTCCGAGCTCACTCGACATCTTATCCAACAGGCGGCCTGCAAAGCTCCCACTTTACGATCCCCTACGCTACGGCGTACTGTCCTCCGATGACCGATATTTGTTTGTAAGCGCATAATACCATCAAACCGCCTTTTTATCAATGTGAAATCAGGACCTCATAAAACCTCCACCACGATCAGGATCGCAATGGAATTCCAGGTGTGCTGCACGATGGAAAAGATGATGCAACCGGGTGGCGTCTTGTTCCGGTCCACTGTTACTTCATGCTTTATGAGCATACTGTAAAAGTTCAATCCTCCATACTCACGCATTTGTCGGCACATCCATCCTGATTCCAAAGACCTCGTTCATACACTTCTTCATGCATAAGCTGATACATAGACCTTAACAGCAGCCTTTCTCTTTTTTAAATGCTAGCTATTGAAAAGCATAGAAGAACTATTCCTCGCTTTTCTGTTTTCATATTTCCCATATTCCATGAAGTCATCTTTGTCTGTTCAGCTCGGTTTCGATATTGTTTAAGGTTCGGAAAAATCTGTGTGTTGCCACAGCCGGGCCGAAAAGCAGGATTCCAAAGGTGTTCCAGCCAAACATGTGCCACCATGAAGTGTACGGTTCTTCGATGCCGAGCTCGATTGCTTTTGCCTTTAATTCCTCCGCGATCCGAGCCATCCAGACAAGTGTGTAGATGAACAGTGTCGGGATTCCCAGCAGATAGGCCTTCCAGTACGGAAGCAGCTTATGCCCAAGGATCACCTCCAGTTCATCCTGCAGGCCTCCAAATGGCATATACAGCAGGAAGAAGAGTCCTGCTGTAAAGAAATCGATGAAACCCAGGAGAAACCCGGGACGATTTGTATGCTTGAACCTCATGACTTCAGCTTATCCCCCACTTTCTGTACAAGCTGTTTATACTCCTCTTTGACATTAGCAGGTCCATTGATCACAACATCACCGCCGAAGCCAAACGCCAGGAGTAGAAGACGCTGCCGGGCACGACATCCACCTCGGCACGGAAGATCTCCATGTCATAGACGCAGATGGTGACATCCTTCTCTCATTTCAAAATAATTCCCTCAGAATTTAATTGATTTCTCCCACTATGAGATCGCCAATCATCCGTTATCTGCTCCAACAAACATGGACGGATCTCACACAACACGTTCGGTCTGAAACGACAATTTCATTTTCCCATAAAGCTTCACAGCAATGAAAACGACTACGACAGTCCACACAGCCGCCCATACCTCGACTGCCCACAGCGGCACCAGACCTCTCTGATACAGCGCCGGGAACGTATCCATCAGCATATGCAGCAGGATCGCCATCGGAAGATAAATCTTCCTTGCGTTTACGACACCATAAAATACGATGGCAGTGAGTCCGATGTGGAGCAGCAATGCAAGCAAACGCTCGATGACGTTCATAGCCATCATCCCGTAGTCAAATGCAGCAGCCGCCTGTACAGACGGAAGCGCTGCGGCTGCGGTCTCTTCAGTAATGTTCAGCGTCCTGAGCGCAGTTTCTGTATCTCCACGGGAAAACATTACTGCAACGGCAAGATAGGTGATCATCGCAGGCAGGATACCTGCCAGTATCTCTATTCCGCCGTGACCGATCCCATACAGAACCGCGTTCTCACGGCTGCGGTTCTTTTTCATGACGTATTTCAGAATAACATACCGTCCGCACTCCTCAAAAACGCCGGCCATGGTGATCCCGTAAAGGACAAAAGCGGCCGTGTTTCCGTTAATGAACCGGGAAACGGGATTGTCCGCGATAATACAGAAGTAATGCACGCCGAGCTCCAGCACCCTAGCGGAAACAAGAAATCCGACAGCGCCGGCAAGGAGCCAGCTTATTTTTGTCTGCTGTTTATGCCTTTTGCGCCAGTAAATGAAAGAGATAACGGGAATCGCTATCATCAGGATGACCGTAATGATCAGCGACGGAATGCTGTTTTTGCCGATGACAATATTCTCAAATGCGCTCATTCATCGTCACCTCCCCAAATCTCCACGCAGAAGCCTTTGTGACTGCAGGAAGTGCAGGTCAGCTTGCGGGCTGTCGGGGTATGATTCGCAAAGAACGCTTCCTTCAGCTTGGGTTTGAATACCTCGTGGCATTCCGGGCAGATATATTTCACATGATTGAAGTAGTACCGGCTGACCAGTGTGCCCCAAACGGCAGCCACCACGATCCAGACAACGAACGGCCACAAGATACCCTTGACGATCCAGAAAATAATGGAAAACCATTGCAGCGCCGTGACCGGGGTTCCGGTAAGGATCATCATCAGGCGCATCTTTTTCAGTTTTTTCTTGCCTTCCATAATGACGGCTATGTCACCGATGGTTTCGAGAGAAAAATCTGCTTTGCCTTTCAATCCGTTTTTCAGCTCACGCAGCTTTTCCAGCTTCACCTCTTTGTCGGAGATCTCATCCGAAAGGGCATTCTCCTGCTGTTCTATCAGCAGTGAGATCACCTTCTCGGGATGCTCTTCCTTCAATATCTGAGAGATAGCGTCGATGGGAAGATCTAATTCGCGCAGAAAGCAAATAATCTTCATGCGCTTCAGATCGGCTTCCGAATAGAGCCGTCTCCCGCCTTCAGAAAGCTCGCTGGGAATCAGGATGCCGCGGGTATCATAGTACTGAACCGTTCGGACAGTGACACCGCAAAGCTTTGCAAGTTCTCCCGTCGTATATTTTGACATAGCGTTTCGCCTCCTTTCGTCATGTATCCTACTACATGACGCTGCGTAACAAGCAATATCTTACGCAGGGGGATTTTTTAAAAT
>JAFOIR010000451.1 GCA_017420625.1 Bacillota bacterium | reverse complement strand
ATCAGAGCTGTGCCATCGCCTTTTTGCGGTCCATAGGATCCGAACTGGGCATGATTGCCGCCCTCGATCACATATTCTGAATAGACGCCGGGAAGGTTTTTCAAGCTTTCCTGGTATTTTTCATGGTTGAGAACGGTGTCTTCCGATCCATAGATGAGAAGTGTCGTAAGGGTATCGCTCTGCATAGTGGCAGAATAGGCGGCAAGAAGTATCAGACCGTCCAGCCCTTCTGTGTGTTTAGCAGCGAAGGAAGCAGCTATGGCACCGCCGAGAGAATGTCCTCCGATGTACCAGTGTGTATAATCATACTCTTCCATAATACCCTCCGCGGCATTCATGCCAAAGAATGCCAGATGAAAGGGCATTTTAACCAGACAGACATCGAGGCCGGCGTCTGCAAGTTCACGGCAGAGAGGCGCGTACGCCGTCTCCTCGACCTTGGCCCCGGGATAAAAAATGAAGGCATCTTCTTCGGAAGGACCGTCAAAGAAATAGCCATAGTCGGTCTTAAAAACTTTCACTGTCTCATTGGATACAAGAACGTGATAGGCGCGTTCGTCTGCATGATAGTACTGACCGGTATAGATAAAGAAAACGGCCGCCAGCAGGACGAGAACGGCCAGGGGAATGATCCATTTGATGTGTTTTTTCATTTCTCCGCTTTCCAGTGTCTGATTTTGTAGTCGTATTATACCATGATTGGTCATCTAACGCATCTTCGAATTGGATCCGGGGTTGAAGAACACGAAAAAGACTGATATACTCAAAGAAATGTCATTTCTGTCAATCACTCAGTAAGGAGCACGAGATATGGAACAGGTTCAGCATGCTTTTTCAGAACGGGTTCTTCGCGACATGTACGATGCCGTCGTAGTGCTCGACATTGAAGGCATCGTCTATGCGAACGGTCCTGCGGCACGGATGCTGGAGATCCAGGAGGGTTACCAGAAGACCGACGCCCGTACTTCCGTTCTGACAGATAACGCCTATAACAAAAGCTTCAACGAAGCTATCCTTTCCGCCCTTTATAACAAAGAAACGACAACTGTAAGAAAAGTACCCTACATGTCGCCTTCCGGAAAGAAATATGTTTTTATTCTTTCCAGTTCAATGCTGCAGGATGCCGAGAGCGTACAGCTGGTCATCACTCTGAGCGATGAGACCGTTGCCGATCAGATGACACAGAAATTCAAAGACGCTTCCAACACCTTTACCACTTTCCTTTTCGGGTTCTGCGCATGGATCCTGTTTTATGCGTTCTGGGAATTCCGCGGACGGCCGTTCTCAGCCGACATCATGACCCATGGGGTGGAGCTTCTGGGCCTCATTATGCTGGTATTCATCGTGTACAGCACGAGCCTCACAAGGCGGGATCTTGGAATCATCCCAAGCGAGATGAAGAAGAGTATCCGGACAGCACTCATTATAGCCGGGTGCCTTATCGTCCTGATGATCGGATTCAAACTCGTTTGCCGGCTGCTTGATCCGAACTGTTTTGAGCCTGATGCTCCGTTCATAGATTTCCGCCGCTTCGGTGTCCGGCAGCTTCTGTATATCTTCACCGCAGGAATCCAGGAATTCCTTGCCCGCATTGCCGTGCAGCGGAATATCAAGCGCATCGCCGCGGGAAAGCATGCCGGATTCAGAGCGATCATTCTCTCCTCACTGATCTTTGCTGCGCTGCACATCCATCATGGTTTCATATTCATGGCTGGTTCCGCTATTCTGGCGGGACTCGAGGGTATCCTCTATGAGAAACAGCAGAATCTGTTCAGCGTTTGGCTCGTTCACTGGGTCTTCGGCGTATGTGCTACCCTGCTGTGCCTGATCGATCATTAAAATAATTCATACAGGAGGTTTCTATGCTTAAGAAACAACACATCATCTGTTTTCTGCTCGCTGTTTCACTGATTCTCTCTCTGACAGGCTGCGGGAAAGGCAAAGACGCATCGACATCATCCAGCACGGAGAATGCAGCTGCCGAAGCGGGTACAGAGAATTCCGAAGCGAGTACAGAGAACGCCGCAAATACCAGCAATCAGCCATCCGGCTCTATGTCTGTTGAGCCCGCGCTCAGCGGAAAGATCGAATTCATTGAGCTCGGTGACCGGGATCCTTCTGTCCTGAAAGGTTTAAGGATCATCGGAAACTCTGTCGGTTCTGCAGACGATATCAACGGTAAAGCATCTTCCCTTACGGATGTGCGCTGCATCTTCGAGTTTTACGAGTGGATCGAGTTTTACCCGGATATGGATCCTGAATGCGAACTGAGTGTCTATGTCATTGAGCACCGTGAAGATCAGGAATTCTACAACGACTGCAAGTTCTCGGAAGATATGCCTGGTTTTGTTTCGATCTGCGATCTTCGCTATCCGACGGATGCAGATAATCCGGCGGAATGGTACTGGGGCAACCTGTATCTGTCTCCGGATGAAAACGCTGCCGGTTTTTACGATTTCGTTTTCGTTTACGAAGGAAAAGCGATCGCCACTTTGCTGACTCGCTTCTATAATGAAACCGAGCTGAGCGACAGATCCGGCGTTGAGCTGGAAGAGCTCATGCATGGGAAATGATATTGGCAGGAGGACTCACCTATGTCTCAGGATCGATTCATCAGTCTTGTAGAAGAAAACAACGGTTTTGAGTTCTATCAGGCGTACCGCGGCGACGTCGATCATATCCTCGGCGGCAAAGATGGCACCTACTGGTACGTCATCATGAAAAAAGGCAAGGTCGCGGAGTCCTACATAGGAAAACTGCGTGACGGCGCCTGGGAAGATGTCTATATCAAAGGCAGCGGCGCCAGCAAGAAGACGAAGGCCATGCCTGCCGGCAGTACGATCAGGAAAATCGCTGAAAAGGCATACCTGATGCAAAATGAAACCTGGGTCACAAGACGTACACCAAGTCCTATTGAGGATGCGCATCCCCATTATCACTATGTATACGGTTTTGGCGACAAAGCGCTGGATGTCTCCGTCAAATACGGCGTCACGATTGCTTTTTCTGACATCAAAGACGTGGAAGCCGGTTTTCACTTGAGATACCTCTATACCGGAAACGATGTTGAGCTTCCGTAAACAGCAGAAAAGGTGAAAGTGTTTTCGGCTTGTCTT
>JAFOIR010000450.1 GCA_017420625.1 Bacillota bacterium | reverse complement strand
CTGTGTTGGGAAATGCGCATTGTACTGCGCATTTCAGAGGATGACGTTGCAGTGAAGGTATCTGAAACACGGTTCATAAACCGTGTTTCTGCGGGCTTTGCCCGCTTATCTCCGCTTTCGCGGAGATGATACCGAAACTATGAAGAATCCTTTGCAGAGCCATCCGCCTATGAATACTATCTGATTTACGAGGACGGCGCTTGTGCAGGCATCATCGGGCTCTACTGTTATCCGGAGGATCCTGACAGCGCATGGCTCGGCTGGTTCGGCATCCGGGAAGGCTTCCGAAGAAAGCGTCTCGGCTCAAGGGCTCTGAAGCAGTTTGAGGAAATGGCAGCTGCCAGAGGATACCGGTTTGCTCGGCTCTATACGGACGCGGTGAACAACGACGCCGCGATCGCATTTTACAAATCCAACGATTATACCTGTGAGCCCTATCTGAATCCGCAGGATCCCGCCTGCATACATTATCCAACCGTCATTTTTTCAAAAACGCTGGCTGCCGGTGCGCTGGCGCCATGGAACAACAGAAGCATCCATCTTACGGAGCAGATCGCGAAACAAAATAAAAAGAAATTCGCTTTGCCGAAAGCAGAAAGGAATCATACTATGGAACTCTACACAGAATTGGAGCAGGCGATCCTCGACCCGTCGCTTGTCATCATCACCGATCGCATCACCACGCGAAGCGAGCTCAGCAGGGCCATCGTCAGATACAGGGCGCTCCCGAAAATTCAGAGACGCTTTTCCAACTATTACTCAACCATATTTTTGGGTCACAATGTACCGGAAATGTATGTCCTCATGAGAGACAAGCTCGAAGCCGACCGCGATCTCTTTGCGAATCTGCAGCTGCCGAACGAAACCTTCGTGGTCTCAGAACCGGATCTGTATTACAAGGAGGACAGCTTCAATTCCGGCGATACGAATATCTGCTTTATTCTCGGCCACTCGGGAAGCGGAAAATCCATCATGGCGAGGGCGCTCGTTGGAGACGATATCGATCATATCGAACTGGATGACCTGCTGCTGATCAAGGATCATTTCACGATGGAGGAGCTGAAGGACTATTCTGATCTGTTTTACAGCTTCTTTACCGGCGCGGGTGCAAAATACTATATCGGGATCGAAGAGAGAGACCGCATCCCCAAGGAAGAATACGAGGATCGCGTGTTTCTGGACTTCGTTTCGTTCGCAATGGCATATGCAGAGCGGCACCGGGAAAAGAAATATATCATTGAAGGAATCTGGATCTACCTCTATTTCGACGACCCCTCCATGTTTGAGCCCTACGCGGTGTTCATCAAGGGAACGTCTTTCCTGAAATCCAAGATCCGCGCGATGAAGCGGGAGATGCAGCGCGACAGGGAAGCGCTGCAGGATCGAAAAGAAATGTTCGGAAGAGAAGTCCGAAACTATCTGCTGGATGAAGAGAAGATCGACCGGTATCGCAGCTACTTCAGCGATCGTCCCGAAACCATTTTCAGAGAAGAGACCAGTAACGCCGAAAAACAGGATCAATTCGTGCTCGGCGAATGGCGCCGCGTCGATCAGTGCTTCGTGACCGGCGATGCGGACGGAATCCGTGCCATTAAGAAAGACGCAGAGGAGAACAAGGAATTGTCCGGCTGGAACAAGCTCCGAATCATCAACGAGTGTACCGCCGCCTTGGTCGAGCTCCGGCTGTCCGGTCAGGAGTCATAACACAGCTGGCTTTTGAAGAGGCCCCCGGTTTTGAACGCCATGATTCCAACGCAGACGCGCCGTTTTTTATAAACACCAAGAATACAGTTTCTGGAAATCAACAGATAAAGTAAAATCCCTGAAATCGTTGAGATTTCAGGGATTTTTGTGGTACGAGTGTAGATAACGGATTTGGTTTTACAGGCAGAGGGCAGGCGTTTCAAACAATATAACAGCCATAAAGCAGCCAAAAATGATACAAAAACGAGCTTTTTATGCGCTTTCGCTTTCTTGTGGATTTGATATAATGAAAGCAGAATCATAATTCCCAAGGAGGTGACGTACATGTATTTCAATCAGCAGATGTTCAATCCCAGCACAGTTAACCCAAACAACTATCATGCGGTCAAGGATCAGATTGCTCGACTCGATATGGAGCAAAATAAGGAAATCGCAAACGCTGTGAAGGCGGTCCACGACCTGTGTGAAGCTGTGAAGAAATTAGACGAAGCCCATCAACACACAGCGTTCTTGCTATGCTTAAAACAGATAGGAGAAGATATGCATTGGCAGTGAAATTGCTCTGGCTGCAGCATATTTTTCTGTGTAACCCAGAAATAAACCTTCGCACATTCGACAACCTCCCCTGCTGTTCGGTACAATGGTATCAGAATCGCAGAGGAGGTTGCTTTTATGGAATTCGTCATTCACATGAACCGTGATGAACAAAGAGCCATTGTCCGTGGACTGTACGATTTACGCAACTCGATGGTGGCTGTCGATCCGAAGAAGAGAGAATTGGAGTTGTTGATCCTCCGCGTGATCGACGCGCCAGAGGTTGAGCCGTTTTGGAGGAGGTTTTTCAAATGAAGCTGACATATCATTGGGAAGGAGAATACCTGATCCCGGATCTGATCGCGCCGGAATCACCGCACATCGGCATCTGGGGCGAACGCAGGCGACAGTTCCTCCGCAAACATCAGCGGCCAATGTACGATGCAATGGTGGTGTGTGGAACACTTAATGCCCATCTTGAGGAAATTGACCACAGTGCAGAGGAAATGATGGATTTGGTCACTGCACAGTTTGCAGCGCGCGAGGGCATCACGGAATCGCTAAAAGCCGCAGATCAAATG
>JAFOIR010000057.1 GCA_017420625.1 Bacillota bacterium | reverse complement strand
GGCACCGGCCAGACCGCTGAAGGAGAGGGCAATGCCAACAGCCATTCCATGTTTTTCATGAAACCAGTTGTTGATAAAGGTCGTAACGGGCATGAGGGAAAACATGGTCATACCGATCCCGCGCAGGATTCCCAGAATATAGAAAGCCCATACATTCGTGGCAAGAGCCATCAGCGCAGTGCTTCCGGCAGAGAGAATGCTTCCGCCAAGGATGAGGATGCGGGAAGGCGCTTTTTTCAGCACTCTGGCAGCGACCGGGCAAAGAAAACCTGCGGTCAGGGCACATAAGGTAGCATGCAGGGCAAAGGCACCGCGGCCAACACCCAGATCGGCAGATACTTTCGTATAGAAAACGCCGACGGAGTTGGTATAGACACCGACTGAACTGGCTGCCATCAGACAGCAGCAGATCAGAACCAGCAGATAGCGGATATTCTCTTTTTTAAGCATTCTTTCCACCTGCATAGTCATACATCAGACGAGAACGAACGATCCGGGTATCATAGCCCAGTGTTTCCGCCAGCTTGAAAGCGAAGGGATAACCGGTGGCCGGTCCCTGAGACGTGACCAGGTTCTGATCTGCGACGGCAACGGCTTCTTCAAAGATGGCACCGGGAAGCTTGGCAGCATAACCGGTATAGCCGGTCATGTGTTTGCCTTCGATGACTTCAGCGGCAGCAAGCACGGTCGTGCCGGAGCAAAGCGCACTCAGGATCTTTCCGGGAGTTTTGTTCCAGCGTTTCAGAAGATCGATCACCTGCGGATCAGCTGCAAGATTGGCTCCGCCGGGACGGCCGCCGGGAAGTGCGACTACATCATAATCCTCGATTTTCCCCGGGAATACCTCGTCAGCCTCGATCAGCATGCCATGCATACCTTTTACCCAGCGATCTTCACTGAAGCAGAAGGTGGTCGTCTCGATATCCAAACGGCGCAGAATATCTACGATCGAGAAGGTTTCACCCTCTTCAAAGCCTTCCTTCATCAGGATGGCGACTTTCTTTTCTTTTTCGGGACGTTCTACTCGCTCTGGACAGGGATCCAGGTGACTGGCAGCTTCATCAAATGCATTGAAGTAGACCATTCGGTTCTTAACGGCTAAGGAATCGCCGTCCAGCGCATCGATCAGCGCATAGGCGAAGGCATAGCAGACAGCAGGGCCGATCGCGGTGATCAGGTTTCCGTCCCGGATGACCAGTGCCTGCTGATGGTTGCCGGAAATGATCTTTGCTTCCTGACCGGGATAACAGGTATAATTCCGATCGCCGATCACATCGGCTGCCTCCAGAACTCTGGGACCGGCACAGATAGCAGTAACAAATTTCCCGAGGCTTTCCATTTCACGAATCAGTTCAAGTGTATCCGGACTGTACATCAACGCATCCACACCGACATATCCGCCGGGTATGACGACCATATCGAAGTCTTCTGCTTTGACATCCTTTAGTTCCAGATCCGCACGAATATTGATGTCATGAACACCCATGACCTCTTTTCCGGTGACGCCTACGATGACGGCTTCCATCTGAGCTCTTCTTAATATATCAACAATGGTGAGAGATTCGCTTTCTTCAAATCCATCCGCAAATAAAACAGCAATTCTTTTCATGGGGGTTCCTCCGTCGTTTGATTTGTCTATAGTATAGCAGATTTATGACAGGAAATGAAAAAGTTTCAAAAAATGAAACAGCCGATGTCAAACCGGCGTTTATCGGTGGAAGAGAAAGATAGATTCTGCTATAATAATGGACAAATCAGCTGTAAGAATCATTTTCAAGGAGGTTTCCCACATGGCTTTTCTTCCTGTTTTCTTTCTGATTCTTTATCTTCTGTTTTCAGTCTGTGACTGTATCTGGGCTCTTAAAAGAGCACATCTGGAAAGCGGAAGGCTTAAACTGAGTGAGGTAAATCAAAAACTGGCAGCCATCTATACCCGCCGGTTCCGGACTTTGAAGTTCTGTCTCATGCCGCTTCTGCTGCTGTTTTATCTGATGAGCTGCCGGTTCGGATGGCCTCTTACAGGAATGATCAGGTCTCAGGATATTTCCTGGCTGATCATTCTGGCGCTCATTTCCGGATGGGCGGGAGATACACTGCTGGAAGTATCGCCGAAACTCTTTCCTGCCGGACTCGGAGCTTTTCTGCTTGGTCATATATTCTATATCATCGCATTTGCCAGTCCTTTCTTCAGCATGTCTGCACCGAAGAAAATACCGCTGATCCTTGCCTGCGCTTTGATGAGTGTGGTCTATGTCGTCTATATGATCCGTGAGCTCTTATCTATCGAAGAGACAAAGCCGCTTCGAATCCCCTTCGGGCTTTATCTGGCTGCGCTGGCACTTTTATTTGTGTCCGCGTCGCTTCGCCTTTCCTATCGATCGCCGCTTTCTGCAGGCATCAGTTTGTTGGGGGCCGCGCTCTTCATCACCTCCGATACGCTGCTTGCTTTTCGAATGTTTAAAGGAAGTGATGAACGAGGTGTTATGCCGACCTATACGGCAGCCCAGCTGCTTTTGATACTGGGTGTTCTGCTGGGGTAAAAGAAAGTGATTGACAAGACAGGACGAATGTGATACACTATCGTCCGGATTGAAAAATGTATCATTTGAGACAGGTTTTGAAATGTTATTGACAAAGTCACAGCGGGAAACCGTCCGGAAGTGCTTTCTGTTTGAAGGCCTGACGGCGGAAGATATCGACGGGATGATGGAAGAACTATCCGCCAGACGTTTTCGCGGAGGAGAACCCATCTATACGCCGGAAGAGTATGAAAAAGCACTGGGGATCGTGACTGAGGGAGAAGTTTGTGTCCTGAAGCCCGGCGGAGCGCAGCTGAATGTCATCCACAAGGGCGGATGCTTCGGGGCGGCTGCACTGTTTGACGAGAACCAGCCGGCCTTTCGCTATGTGACGACGCTGATCGCACACAAAACATGTCAGGTGATCTTTATCTCGGCTGCTCAGCTGACCGAATGGTTTGACCGTTATCCACAGATGGCGATGAATTATATCCGTTTCCTTTCCGGAAGGATCCGGTTTTTGAACCGGCGGATCGACAGTTTTACATCACCGTCATCAGAGGAAGCACTGCTGAAACATTTACGCGTATCGGCGGGTCAGGACGGAATCGTCAGGGTGCAGGGAGGATATGCCAAACTGGCACGAACCCTGTCCATGAGCCGTGCGACCCTTTACCGGGCGCTTGCCAGACTGGAGGAAGAGGGATCGATCCAAAAAGAAGGAAATACGATCAGGCTGACGGAGGAAAGAACCTGCGGACAGCTCCAATCGTCAATTGAAGGAGAGAAAAACAAATGAAGAAAGTACTGAGCGCATTGCTGATCCTTGTCCTCGCACTTGGCATGATGACCGGCTGCACCAAACAGGAAAGTGTTCCTGACAAGAAAGAGACCGTTCGCATCGCTGCACTGAAAGGCCCCACATCTCTTGGCATGCTGCAGATGATGGATCAGGCAGAAAAGGGTGAAGCACCTGACCTTTATGAGTTTACCCTTGCAGGCACTGCTGACGAGATCCTGGGAGACATTATCCAGGGCAACTATGATATCGCAGCAGTTCCGATCAACGTAGCATCGGTTCTCTACAACAAGACCGAAGGTAAAGTACAGCTCGGTGCAGTGAATGCACTTGGCGTGCTGTATCTGCTGGAAGCCGGCGATACGATCCATTCTATCGCTGATCTGAAAGGCAGAACCATTTACACGACTGGTAAGGGTGCGACTCCTGAGTATACCCTGAACTATATCCTGCAGGCCAATGGTCTGGATCCGGAAAAAGACGTGACCGTAGAATATATGTCTGAAGCAGCCGAGATCGGTGCGCAGATCGCTGCAGGCAACTGCGAGATCGCACTGGCTCCTCAGCCCTATGCAACAGCGATTCAGGTTCAGAATGAAGGATGGCATGTGGCACTTTCCATGAATGATGCCTGGAATGCCGTCAATTCAGAGAGCGGACTGATCTCCGGATGTATCGTTGTTCAGAAAGCATTTGCCGAAGCTCATCCGGAAGTCATGGCTCGTTTCATGGAAGCATATGCAGCATCCGTTGAATGGGTGAATGCGAATGCAGCCGATGCCGGACAGCTTGCGGAACATTTTGACATTACCAAGGCCGGTGTTGCCACCAAGGCGATCCCCTTCTGCAACATCGTCTGCATCAGCGGCGATGAGATGAAGACAAAGACGGCCGGTTATCTTCAGATCCTCTTCGATGCCAATCCTGCCTCTGTCGGCGGCAAGATGCCGGAAGATGATTTCTACTACGGCGCGAAATAATCAATGAAACAGAATAAGCGCGCACAAAGCCTGCTTAAAAAGGCCGGCATCAGTCTTCTGGTGCTGGCCTTTTGGCTCCTGGTATGGCAAATGGCCTATGGCAAAATCGGCTCTGATCTTCTTTTGAGTTCACCGCGCTCTGTGGCGGTGAGGATCGGACAGCTGGCTGTAACGAGTGAGTTCTGGCTGACCATCGGGCGAACGTTTTCCCGGATCATGATCGGCTTTTTTTGCGCGCTTGCGGGCGGGATTCTGATGGGCATCATTACGGCAAGTGTGCCGGTGCTTGATCAGCTGATCCGCTTTCCCATGAACATGATCAAGTCGACACCAGTCGCGTCCTTTGTCATTTTGGCATTGATGTGGCTGACGGGAAGAAATCTGTCGATCTTTATTTGTTTTCTGGTCGTTCTGCCGATGATCTGGTCCAGCGTGGATCAGGGACTTCGCTCCGTCGATCCGAAACTGCTGGAAGTAGGGAAAGTCTTCCGTTTGTCGCTCTGGAAAAAGATCCGGGCCATCTATCTGCCGGCTGTCATGCCTTACCTTTTGTCGACTCTTCGGGTCGCGATCGGATTCGTCTGGAAATCCGGCGTCGCAGGGGAGGTCATTGCGGCACCGCAGGGAACGATCGGAAGACATTTATATGATGCAAAGATCTATCTGGAAACGACCGATCTGTTTGCCTGGACCATCGTGGTGATCCTTCTTTCCGTACTGATCGAAAAGCTGGTGATCCGGCTGATCGACCGTCTTTCTGCTGCGGTAGGTGCGGGAAAACAGGAAGGAGCAGAAGCTTCTGAAAGGACTTCGTCGGGAGAAGGAGGAGTGAGGGAATGAAGATTTCTGTTAGCGACATCTCCTATACTTACCCGGCATCAAAGGATCAGCCTGCGAAAGAGGTTCTGAAAAGGGTATCATTCACCTTTGACGATCAGCAGCCGACCGTGCTGCTTGCACCTTCGGGAAAAGGCAAGACGACCCTCATGAGAATTCTGGCTGGTTTTCTGAAACCGGATCATGGAACGATCGAAGGACTGGATGCGAAGACAAAGATCAGCGTAGTTTTTCAGGAGGATCGTCTCTTTGAAACACTGACCATTTTTGAAAACTGGAAGATCATAGCCCCTGAGCTTACCAGGGAGGAAGCAGAAAACCTGATGAAAGAACTGGTGCTGGATCCGAAAGTACTGGACGAAAAACCGGCGACGCTTTCCGGAGGTATGAAAAGACGAACAGCGGTGGGCCGCTCGCTGCTGTTTGAAGCGCCTGTCCTTTTGATGGATGAGCCGTTCCAGGGGCTGGATGATGAAACAAGGCAGAAAGTGATCGAAACCGTCCGCAGGCGGTCGGAAGGAAAAG
The DNA here is from genome assembly GCA_017420625.1 of Bacillota bacterium. The sequence goes on along the minus strand of JAFOIR010000057.1, from coordinate 20,778 downwards.
CACTATTGATCATCACGCACGACCCCGATGATGCAGCACGGCTTGGTGCCAAGAGTGTTCGAATGTACGATTGAAAAAGTAAGCAAGGTGTGGTAAACTGTTTAGAAGTTTACCACATTTTTATTAGGGAGTATTGTTTGTGGATCTGAGACTGAGAACAGCTGCTGTTGTCCATCTGGACCTGCTGGCGGCAAATATAGAAAATATCAAGGCAAGACTGAAGCCGGGTACAGATTTGATCGCGGTGATCAAAGGCGATGCCTACGGACACGGAATTGCCGGGATCTATCCCACGATGAAAGCTGCCGGTATCCGCAAGTATGCGGTGGCGGTATGGGAAGAAGGAAGAGAACTTCGGGAAGCCGGTGCTTCGGATGAAGACATCTATCTACTCGGTGATACCTGGGACGATCAGCTTCCTGAGCTGATCAAGTGGAACCTGATTCCTGCGATCTTTTCAGTCGAAACGGCAGCCAGACTGAATCAGCTCTGTGAGGCAGCCGGGACCGTTCATCCCATCGACATTGCGATCGATACAGGAATGAGCCGGATCGGGTTTCCCTACGGGGAAAGAGCTGTGCCGGCATTCGAAGCGATCAGCCGGATGAAGAATCTGAAGATCATCGGAGCTTTTACGCATTTTGCCAGGGCTGACGAGTCAGATGGAAAGGCTATGCATCAGCAGCTCAAGCGTTATCAGGAGACTATCACGAAGCTAGGTGAAGCCGGGATCCGGATCCCGCTGGCTCATACAGCGAATTCTCCGGCTATTCTTCTGTGGCCTGAGACGCAGCTTGATGCAGTTCGGGCAGGTGACGTACTGTTCGGCCTTTGTCCGGTGGATGAAGAGATCTGGCCCCAGCAGCATCTTTCAGAGGTGATGACCTGGCATACCCATGTGGCCATGGTTAAAACCGTTCCGGCAGGAACAGAGGTGGGCTATGGAGGCACCTATACTACCAGCTCTGAGACCCGGATCGCAACGATCCCGGTGGGATTTGCGGACGGCTACAGCCGGCGGCTGTCCAACCTTGGATGGGTCACGATCCGCGGAAAGAAAGCACCGATCATCGGACGGGTCTGTATGGACCAGTTCATGGTGGATGTAACCGATATTCCCAAAGCCCAGCGCGGCGATATCGTGGATCTGCTCGGCGGAGAGATGTCGATCCTCGAGATGTCCAAACTGCTGGATCAGAATGTGGATGAGATCGTAAGTATGGTATCAAAACGGGTACCGAGACTATATACATCTGGAGAATAAGATAGATGATTCGTTTTTATCTGGCCCTTCTTGCAGGAAAGTGTGCCAAGCTGGGCAGTATGATCTTAAAAAAGATCCTGAAAAAGGAAGGTACGAACCTTCCCGGACAGGTAGCACTGAAAATCTGTCCGGACTTTATTGCCAGAGTGAAAAAGCCTAAGACCGTGATTGCTGTCACAGGCACGAACGGAAAGACCACCCTGACGAATGTGATCGCCGATCTTCTGACGAAGAACGGCTATGTGATCCTTTCCAACCGACTGGGATCGAACATCAATTCCGGCGTTGCCACCGCTTTACTGAATGGCGTGAACCTGCTGGGTATCGAGCGATATGAGACGGCTGTGCTGGAAGTGGATGAACGCAGTGCATTCCGCGTCTTCCCTTACATAGAGCCTACCTACGTGGTGGTGACCAATCTGCTTCGTGACAGCCCACGGCGCAACGCGCATCCGCACTATATCTTCGATATTATCAACAATGCACTGCCGGATCATACGACCCTGATCCTGAATGCCGATGATCTGATCAGCAGCGAGCTTAAGCCCAATAATCCGCATGTGTTTTACGGGATCGGAAAACAGCCCTGGGATCATACCGAGTGCCGCAATCTGCTCAACGATATGCAGATCTGTCCGAAGTGTCACGCTCTGATCGAATACGAATATTCCCGGTATAATCATATCGGACGGGCAAAATGCCCGACCTGCGGCTTTGAAGCGCCGAAGGCAGATTATCTGGCTGGTCTGATGGATTATGATACCATGAAGATGCCGGTGGAAGGACCGCAGGGAGAAGAGATCTACCCGATGATTTCCGACAGCATTTTCAACCTGTATAATGAGATGGCTGCGATCGCATTCTGCCGCAGCTTCGGCATTCCCGCCGATAAGCTTGCCAGGGCGATGGAAACCACCAAAGTAATCGATTCCCGTTATCTGAAGACAGAAGAAGGCGGTGTTTCGATCATCACGAACATGGCCAAAGGTCAGATCGCACCGGCTGTTACGGTAGCCTTTGAATACTGTGCGACCAGACCGGGTGAGAAAGAGATGATCCTGATTCTGGACGATCTGCGTGATGCGGAAGTGACAGTAGAGAATACAGCCTACCTTTATGATGTGGATTTTGAAGTACTGAATCAGCCGGAAACCAGCCGGATCGTCGTCGCCGGTGACCGGAGCCGCGATTATCTGCTGCGCTGCCTGCTGGCCGGATTCCCGGAGGATAAGCTTCGCTGTGTAGATACGATCGACCAGATTCCGGCTCAGCTGGAGCTGAAAGAAGGTACCAGCGTGTATATTCTGCATGACTCTTATCAGGTCGCGCTGAAGGACGAACTGGTTCGTCAGATCAAGGAACGTATTCGGGCAAGGAAGAGGTGAGGAGCATGAAGATCGAAGTATTATATCCGGAGATCGCCAACCTCTTCGGAGACCATTTTCAGATGAATTTCCTGGCTCAGAGTATGCCGGATGCGGTATTCTACCGCACATCTCTTCACGAGATGCCAAGATTCATGACGGAAGATGTCAATATGATCTACATGGGTCCGACCACAGAAGATGGGCTGGAGATGATCATTGAAAAACTGATGCCCTGTAAAGAACGGTTGAAGGAACTCATCGAGAAAGATGTCGTCATGCTGATGACGGGCAATGCATTTGAAGTGTTCGGCAGACAGATCGAGATCGCAGAAGGGATTCCCGGCGGACCATCTTCTGTCAAGGAGGAAGGCCGTGTGATCGAATGTCTGGGCCTTTTCGACTATCACAGCGTGCGGCGGATGATGCACCGCTACAACACACTTTTCCTGGGAAGCTACGAGACGGAAGAGAAAAAGCTGATCGATGTGGTAGGGTTCAAGGCAGAATTCTCCTATACCTATGGTGACAACAGCGAGCATTACTGCTTCAAGGGCGAAAGAGGTTTCGGGATCCATCCCGATACGATGCTGGAAGGCTTCCGGTATCATAACTTCTTTGGTACCTATCTGAACGGCCCGCTGCTGATCAATAACCCGCTTTTTGCCAAGGATCTTCTGAAAAAAGCGGGAGCGGGGGACGTGAAGCTGGCCTTTGAAAAACAGGCGATGGATGCGTACGAGGCCAAGCTGAAACAGTTCAAAGATCCAAAGATCGAATATGTAGAGGAATAAGAAGATGATTTCCAAATGGCTGAATGAAGAGATTCAGGAGCATGCCAGAAAAGTCATGGCAGAGACCGGACAGAAAAGCAGCTCGATCGGCGGTTATGCGCTGAAGATCCGGGTTGAAAAACTGATCCATCTGCTGCAGTCGGTCATGTATCCGACCATCTATTATGAAGAGAAGCTGACCGATACCTTCCATGAGGCGACCGTATCGAGACTTTTCCAGGAAACCGCGATGCTGCTCTATGAGATCGCGAAGGATATCCTGCCCAACTGGGAGGATGAAGCAGTGCAGTCAGATGACTGTGACTCCAGAGCAGAATGTATTACCCGCAGCTTTATGGAATCACTGCCGGATATTGCCCGGATGCTGGATAAGGATATCACCTCAGCTTATGACGGAGATCCGGCTGCACGTTCCCGTGAAGAAGTCATGCTGGCCTATCCGGCCTTCGAGACGATCACGATTTACCGGCTGGCACACCGGCTGTTTGAACTCGGAATGCCGCTGCTGCCCCGCATGATGACAGAATATGCGCACAGCCGGACAGGTATCGATATCCATCCCGGCGCGCAGATCGGAGAATATTTCTTCATCGATCACGGAACGGGAGTTGTTATCGGAGAGACGTGCCGGATCGGACGCCATGTGAAACTGTACCAGGGTGTCACGTTAGGCGCGAAGAGCTTTGATCTTGACGAAAACGGACATCCGGTCAAAGGCGGCAAACGTCATCCGGACGTGGAAGATCGTGTTGTCATCTATGCCGGTGCTACGATCCTCGGCGGCGATGTGGTGATCGGGAAAGGATCGATCATCGGCGGCAGTGTGTGGCTGACGAACTCCGTACCACCTTATTCGATCATCTATAATACGGCGAAGACGATCTCCGTTTCACAGAAACAATAAATGAGGAACCTGGAAGGAGGTTTGCATTATGAATCATATTATTCAGGATATCAGTGACTTTATCTTTGTTTCCGATCCCCCTGTGGATGCCGACATCATTATGGTTCCAGGCGGTTCCTATCCTGAACCGGCCGAAGTGGCAGCTCAGCTCTATCATGAGGGCTATGCACCGATGATCCTGATCGGCGGCGGAGTTTCCATTGCGACGAGCAAATTTCCCGGCCCCAAGACCAAGACCAAGATCTATACCGGGGACTATCAGACGGAATATGAATTCTATCTGGATGTTCTTCAGAAGAATGATGTGCCGGATGATGCCATTATCGGAGAGGATCAGTCATCCTTCACCCGTGAAGCCGGTATCTATGCACGGCAGCTGGTGGATGAAAAGCAGATCTCGGTTCGTTCCGCGCTCCTGGTCTGCAAAGCGTTTCATGCCCGCCGCTGTCTGATGGCATATCAGGCCGCTTTCCCGCAGGTGGAATTCTCCGTGATTCCTGTTACCGGATATGATATTACCAAGGAGAACTGGTATCAGGATGAAGAAGCGATCAATCGGGTGATGGGCGAACTTCGCCGGATCGGCGATCAGTTCACCGTTGCCGACATCAATCAGTTTAAAGGCTAAGAAAAGTGCCTGGTTTTTCTCTCAAACAAAACTCCTCTGTCTGCGGCGGCCTCGTCGATAAACAGAGGAGTTTCTTGTTTTCAGGATCAGTTTTGTCCCGTAAGGAAAATACGAAGCTGAGGATAATCAAGCGAAAGATCTTTCAGCTTGATCTCAGGATCATCCGGATGATCAAAGAAGAGGACGACATCCAGTCCAGATCGGACAGAAGACTCTCTTTTGTCGCTGGAGAAGGCAATCAGTCCGGGAAGATGATCAAGCAGGGGAAGACTCTCCGGAAGGATACTGCTGATGTGGATTTTCCGAAGATCTTTCTGAAGCAGCGGATAGATACTGCGATCGGATGAAAGGACCAGTACACGGTGACCGGAACGGACAGCGGAAAGGATCAGTTCCTGACAGGCTTGTCTTCTGGCGGCTGTAGTGTTTTCGATCAGTCGGATCGTCCGGTTGATCGTCAGCGGAGAATCAGGCTGGCCTTTGCTGAGCTTCTGACAGATAAACGGACGAGTCAGCTCTTCGGGAAGAGGAGACGGCGAAGAAAGATAATCCTTCATCAGGAACCTGAAAAGCACCCATTGATCGGCCGGACGACTGGCCGTCAAAGGATCGGTCAGGACGATCCGTGTTCCGGCATGGACAGAATCGGCTGCCTGGGCTTTGAGAGTCCGTGTGTTCCGGATCACATGAAAGCCATCGATGATCTCACAGTCAAAACAGATATCGCCGAGAAGAGCTGAATTTTCTGAAAGACTCTGAAAGGACGTGATCAGAACCATTGAGGAGCGGATCAGAGATGGCAAAACGGCTGTAAAATCCTCACTCGTTTGCAGAACGGCAGTCTGGAGATTCGAAGAGGAAGACTCAATCAGATCCTTCCAGTAAAGCATCAGGCTGGAAGGGCAGATGATCAAAGAAGGGGCCTCATGACCTGAAAGTGACAGGCCATCCTTTCTGATCCGTTCCAGAAGCCGGATAACCGGAAGTCTTATCTCCAGACAAAGATCATATACAAGAGCAGCGCCGAATCCGCATGAGATCCGGCTGTAAAGCCAGTCGGCGGCCGATGGGGCAGGATCTGCCAAAAGACCGGAAAGAAGTTGGGTGGCAGAGGAATCTTTCTGATAGGAAACAGATTCATCTTTCAAAAGAGCATCGATGGAAAAGATCCGTCCCCGCGCAAGCTGAAGGCGGCAGTATGTTCCGCTGCTGCCAGAAAGACAGGATGATTCAAAGACTTCCCGGGTGATCTGCTGAATCCGAAGAAGTTCGCTGAGGATAAGGACTTCCCGGCCGAGAAGAAGAAAAGAACCGTTCTCCAGACGGGCACAGGTCTGATGGCTGCGGAAAGAATCGATGATGTGCCAGAATTCGTGAGGACAGACTTCAGGAAGTTCAAGTGTCAGCTCGATCTTCTGATCCTGCAGCTGAAGAAGGACCCTGCAGGAGAGCTTTTCCAGAATCCGGATCCTTTGAAATGCTTCGGAGCTTTGGATCTCAATCTTTGAACCAGCAAAGATATCATGGCCAAAAGAGTTCGCTTCTTCGCAAAGAGCAGCCAGATCATGATGAAAGAATTCAAAGATGCGGTCAGATTCTTCTTCGCAGGTAAATGTATCATCACTAATCTTAGGCAAATAGTTCAGAACCATCTGACTTACACGTTTCTCCAGCAGAATATCTCTAAGAGGATCCGGAATCTCAAGGGTATCCTTCGGAAGACAGAAGCGAAGGGTTCCATAGGTTACGAAGATCCTGCACAGCGGCCGTCCATCCAGAAGATCGAATGACAGCGTGAAATGAGCCGCAGGAGGCAGAAGCAGAGAAAGGCAATGGAGATTTTCTGTCTCAACGGAAACGGCACTTTTCAGGAAAGGAAGAATGTATCGGAAAAACAGGTTCAGACTGTGATATCCGAAGGTCAGAGAAAGCATGCCATCCGGAGCCGCATCCGAAAGAAGCTGAAGCAGCAAGACGGAATGAAGCGGCATCTTTTCAGCACTGTCCTTCAAACGAATCAAAGAGGACTGATCCAGCACATAGGTATGTCCTATCCCGGAAAAGAACGGAGGCAGAAAACCGGAAAGTACAACACCCTCTACACGATCTGCAGCCGGATCGAGGATAGACGCAAGCGATACAGAAAGAGAGGGAAGAGGTCCCTCGGAAAGGGAAATCGTTCTTGGCGCCAGGGTCGAATCACGGTTGAGACATTCCAATTCGGATCCGCTGTAAAGGTCAAAGAACCGATCCAGGCAGATGCCGGAGAGAGGAAAAGAGCTGGTCTGTCTGCTGGTTTGAACTTCAGCAGGCGCATGATCAGTCATTTCACAGAGCAGCTCAAATAAAGGAAAACTATCTGAACAGAGGGAAGTTCGTGAGAAATTGATGGGTTCAGCCGATGCGGATGGATGAAACAGACTGTTTGATCGAACGGCCTGAATCAGATCGGAAAGAGAATGAACGATGAAGGAAGGAGCATTTTCACCGGAGGGGAAGATTCTCAGTCCCAGGGATACCGTTCGATTCTCAATGATCAGCCGGGGAAGCAGTCTGATCGATGGTATGGAAAGTCCTGAATAGAAACGAGGACTGGCAAGTGCCCTGCGAATCAGGGATTTGGCGCCTTTTGTCGTTCTGTCGCCGATCGGTGCCTCTTTCATGAGATTCCGGATGCTCAGCAGAAACGCTGTCTGATGAAGGCAGATCGGGCGTTTCATCTGGACTGAGCCAAGATCGGTCTGGAACTTCAACTGGCATTCGGGACAGCTGCAGGATAGACGCAGAAGTCTGTTTCGCTCACAGGAAAAATCGACCTGACTGCCGTCAGGAAATTCCCCGTGAGCTTCCATGATCGGTTCTGAGATGAGATCAGCGTTTTGTCTGTAACCGACGTGAACATCAGAAACCGATATCTGATCTTCCTGAAAAAGTTTTTCAGCTTCCTGATAGATGCCGTCAAGGATCAGAAGACCTTCCGTGATCTCGTGAAAACGAAAGTAGGAAGCATCCTTTGGTGTCTCTTTAAAAGGATGAATGGCGGCCTGATCTGACAGTTCAATATTCAGATTGATCTGATCCTGGCGGTGTTTTTCTTCCAGTGCAAGAAGTGATGCCGCCAGATGAGCACAGGTAAAGCCGTTTTTGAACTGATCACAGCTGCAGAAAAACTCCTCGGCCTGATCATTTTGGCAGCGAAGGATAACGGTATGAGGTACCGGATCTGCAACAGTCAGCTGATAGGTATAGGTATTGATCAAAAAAGGTTCGCTAACACGACCGGCGCGGAAAAAGGCTTCTCCGCGCCGGATCGTATTTTGATTGAATAATTCTTGCCAGGACATATCTATAACTCCGAAGGAAAAATCAGGATAGAGAACGGGTGGTTTCTTCGGCATACTGCCTTGTATACAGGTTATAGTAATAGCCTTTCATCTTCATCAGTTCTTTGTGACGGCCCTGTTCAATGATCTTGCCGTCCTTGACGACCAGGATCACGTCAGCCTGACGGATCGTGGAAAGACGATGCGCAATGACGAAGGATGTCCGGCCTTTCATCAGATGCTCGATGGCATCCTGAATGAGCTTTTCCGTTACTGTATCGATGGAACTGGTTGCTTCATCCAGCACAAAGATCCGGGGATCAGCAAGGATCGCTCTGGCGAAGGACAGGAGCTGCTTTTCACCGGTCGAGAGCAGGTCTCCGCCTTCGCCGACGTCGGAATCGTATCCTTTGTCCATGCGGGCAATGACCGTATCGGCTGAAACACTCTTGACAGCCGCTTCGATCTGCTCCATGGTCGCATCCGGTTTGCCGTACAGGAGATTTTCCTTGACGGTTCCGGAGAACAGATGAGGCGTCTGCAGAACATAGCCGATATTGCTGTGCAGCCAGAGTTGTGAACGTTCCCTGGCATCTCTTCCGTCAATCAGGATCTGGCCGGAGGTAGGTTCGAAGAAACGGCAGACAAGGTTGACAAGCGTAGACTTGCCGGCACCTGTCTCACCCACGATGGCGACGTTCGTGCCCTGCGGGACCTTCAGGTTGAAGTGTTCAAGAACATACTCATCGCCGTCGGGATACATGAAGGAAACATCCTTGAATTCCACATCGCCGAACAGCGGTTCCCAGTTTTCCTTCTTTGGATGGAAGGCATCGCCGTATTTTTCGATGATCTCCGGAGAATCTGCGACATCCGATTCCGTTTCCATCAGGCGGGTAAAACGCTCGATATTTACCTGAACGGTAATCAGGTCGGAAACCGCACGAACGATCCAGCGGATCGGCTCCATGAGGTTCAGCGCGTAGTTGGAGAACGCAGCCAGTGTACCCAGTTCCATCAGCCCCTCAAGCGTGATTCGTCCGCCGCGCCAGAGAACCAGCGCCAGCGCAATATACGAAGTGAAAGTGATCGTAGAGATGAACATGGAACGGAAATGGGAGGTTTTCGTAGCGGTTTTGAACATGGACTGGCTGGTCTTGTTGAAATCCTCTTCCATGCGGTTTTCGGCCACCAGTGTCTTGGTGGTCTTGGCACCGGTGATTCCTTCGTTGAAGCCGGAGGAGATCTGTGAGTTGATCTCACGGACCTTACGGTTCAGCCGGATCAGGTGTTTCTGGAAATAAACGGAAGCCAGAGCCGCCAGCGGAACGATGATCAGTACCATCAGGGCCATCTTCCAGTTGATGATCAGCATGACGACGATCGCACCGAGCATGTAGGTGACATTCCATACACCGTCCATCAGACTCCAGGATACCAGACCGCCGATACGGCCGGTATCACTCATGACACGGGAATGGATATAGCCGACGCTGTTCTGGTTGAAATATGAGAAAGAAAGGGTCTGCAGGTGGTTGAAGCTGGCACGCCGCATATCACGGGAGACATTCATTTCGATCCGTCCGGCCTGAGAAGCGCTGATCATATTGACGACGGTCTGGACGATCAGGATCCCCAGGTAGAGCAGGATGAAGGGAAGAAGCGTATCCAGCGTGGACAGTTCTACAAAATGGTTCAGTGCATATTGCTGGAACAGCGGATGAAGTGTATCGATCAGACCGGCCACGAGACAAAGCACTGCCATACAGATGATCGTTCCTTTAAGCGGCTTTACATAGGGACCGAGCTTGGGTATGCCGAAATATTTCAGCGATACATACTGTTGCTGTTCTTTTTCGGTTTCAAATTCAGACATGAGTACTCCTTAAGCAGTTTCATCCTCTGAGATGGAAAGCTGCATATCATAAATCTTCCGGTAAATGCCGTTTTTCTCCAGCAGTTCGTCCGGGGTTCCCATCTCCACGATACGGCCTTTGTCCATGACCATGATCTGATCGGCCTGCATGAGCGTGGTGATTCGGTGTGAAATCAATATGACGGTGGAATCTCCGAGTGACTCAGAAAGGGCATGGCGGATGCGGGCATCTGTCTCAGCATCTACGGCAGAGAGAGAATCGTCAAAGACCATGACCGGAGCTTTGCTCGTCAGCATCCGCGCAATGGCGGTCCGCTGTTTCTGGCCGCCGGAGAGAGTCACGCCGCGTTCGCCGACAACGGTATCATAACCGTTCTTGAAATCAACGATCGCATCATCAACACAGGCGATCTTTGCGGCTTTGCGGATCTCTTCCATCGACATATTGCGGTTCGTGATGCTGATATTTTCACTGATCGTTCGGCTGAAAAGGAAAGGCTCCTGCAGAACCATACCGATATTCCGCCGAAGATCCTCGGCTTTCATATCGGCAATGTCAACACCGCCGATCGTTATTTTGCCATTCTCAGCCGGCAGTTCATAGAGCCGGTTCAGAAGATGCATCAGGGTGGACTTGCCGGATCCGGTACTGCCCAGAATACCGAAGGTCGTACCGGCAGGGATCGTCAGGTTGATGTCCGTGACAATCGGAATATCCGGTTCATAGCCGAAGTTTACGTTCTCAAAGACGATATCGCCCCTCAGGGCTTTTTCCGTTTCCTCGCTGGAAAGAGCATTCTCTTTGTCTTTCTCAACAGGAGAGTTGATGATATACATGATACGTTCAATCGAAATGCCAGCTTTGCTCATCTCACTGATGACACGGCCCAGCTGCCTTACCGGCCAGATCAGCATCATATTGTAGGAGAGGAAGGCAATGAATTCACCGGCGGACATGGTCCCACGCACACAGAAAACGGATCCGAGCACCAGGATGAGCAGAACCTGAAGTCCGCTGATAAAGTCGCCGATACCCCAGAAAACAGCCATGAGCTTCATGAGAGAGACCCAAAGACCGGTATAGAAAACATTCTGCTTTTCGAAACGTTTACGCTCGAATTCTTCCCGGCCGAAGGCTCTGACTACCCGCACACCGGTGAGGTTCTCCTGTGCGATCGTTGAAAGGATACCTTCGTTCTCGTCGCACTTTTCGAAGCTGTTTCCGATCTTCGCATGGAAGAAAGCCGAATAGCCGATAATGATCGGGATCGAGCAGGCGGCAACCAGCGAGAGCCGCCAGTCCATGGAAAACATGAAGTATAAAGACAGCCCCATCATAATGACGATTCGAACGACCATGACCATCTGTTCGGCGATGAAGATCCTCACGCGTTCGGCATCGGAAGTACAGCGCTGAATGATATCACCGGTCTTGTTCTTCATGTGCCAGGCAAAAGGAAGATGCTGAATGTGCTGGAACAGATCTTCGCGAATGTTCTTGTGAAGCTTTTCGGCTGCGATCGAGTTCGTCTGATGGGTTCCGTAGAAGGCAAGAGCTACGAACAAGGCCAGAATGCCGATCAGAACAGCTGCCAGATACATATGTTCACGAAGATAGGCAGCCGGAGTCTCGGATCCGGCGACCTTTTGCAGCAGATTCATTACAAAAGGCGGAACATTAAACGGAGCATCCCCGATCACAGAGTCGACAAACTGCCGGATGACCTGTGGGATCAGCATTTCCAGCAGCGTGTTGATAAAGGACATGATGATGCTGAAGATAAAAAAGCGTTTGCAGCCCTGAAGAAAATGGGCTACAAGAGATGCTTTGGTATAGGTAAAGGTTTCTTTTTTCATAGTCTGTTCTTGATATCGATGAATTACGGATTGATTTTTTTCTATCGGAGTTTATAATATATAAGATAGAAAAGTGGCATGCAGAGTTTATTCTAAACGATTGCATCAGTGAAGTCAATACATTGACTGTCAATATACTGATTGTTTCTTTTCATCTCATCTACAGAGAGGTTTTTCATGAAAATCAGCCCAAACGATCCCTGCTGGTGCGGCAGCGGAAGAAAGTACAAAAAATGTCATATGGCTCAGGACGAGAAAGTCCGGATGTACCGTGATATCGGTGCTCTGGTACCGCCCCATAAACTTTTAAAGACACCCGAACAGATCGAAGGAATCAAAAAATCTGCCCGGATCAACATGGCGTGTCTGGACGCAGTGGCGGAAGTCATCAAAGCCGGTATGAGTACGCAGGATATCGATGATATCATCTATGAAGTCACGACCCTTGCCGGTGCGATTCCTGCACCGCTGGACTATGAAGGATTTCCCAAGAGTGTCTGTACTTCGATCAACGACGAAGTATGTCACGGAATCCCGGATCCGGATATCATCCTGAAAGACGGAGATATCATCAATGTGGATGTTTCGACGATCCTGGATGGTTATTTCAGCGACTCCTCACGGATGTTCCTGATCGGCGAGGTATCGGAAGACAAGCGCCGGCTGGTCGAAGTAACGAAGGAATGCGTTGAGCAGGGACTTAAAGCAGTCAAACCCTATGGATATCTGGGTGATGTCGGTGCGGCAGTCAATGCCTATGCAAAAGCGCACGGATACAGTGTTGTACGGGAGATCGGCGGACACGGGATCGGTCTCGAGTTCCATGAGGATCCCTGGGTCAGCTTTGTTTCTGATCCGGGAACCGGCATGCTGCTGGTGCCTGGACTGACCTTTACGATCGAGCCTATGGTAAACATGGGAAGACCGGAGATCTACTGCGATGAAGATAACGGGTGGACCATCTATACGCAGGACGGGCGCCCGTCTGCCCAGTGGGAGATTCTGGTCACGGTAACGGAGAATGGCTGTGAGGTTCTCTGCTGGTAGACCGAAGGATTAAAATGAGTGATAAAATGAACAGAGATGATTCCATCAGCTTGACGGCACAGATTCAGGAATGGATCGGTTCTACGGCTCCGGTGCTGCCAGGAAGAGCAGAGTCTTCAAAAGTCCGGGAACTTATCTCCCGGACTTTTTTCTCTTCCGAAGGTTCTGACTCAAAGCTGTTTCTGGATGAGCTGGAAGAAGAAGTGCGATGTCTTTCTCCGGATGAATTCGAACAGGATCCTTATATCCGAGCCATGAGGGATCTGCCGGAAAAAACAGTCTGCGGACGTTTTACTCTGGCAAAGGTTCGGTATGAAGCAGGAGAACTTTTTGCCTATGATGCACCGAAAACGAGTGAGCTTTCGGAAAGAGCGGCCAAAGAGAAACTGATGGTACCCCGGATCGGCTTTTTCCCGCGAAGCGTAAGTTTTCCGGCCGTCTATGAAGAACAGATCCCCTGGATGAGTATCTGTCCATCGGAGATGAATACGCTGAAAGAACCGATCAGGCACGCCAGAGCATTGGTACAGGGCAGGAAAGAGTGCCGGATGCTGGTGCTTGGACTGGGACTTGGATATTTTCCGTTTCTTCTCGCACAGGAAGAAACCGTACGTGAAATCGTGATCGTCGAATATTCCGGAGAAATCATCCGGTTGTTCAAGGAATACCTGCTGCCGCGTTTCCCGCTTCGGGCAAAAATACGTATCATCGAAGCGGATGCTTTTGATTATCTTCGAAAAGTTCAGCCGGGCGAGTTTGACTATGTGTTCGCTGATACCTGGGAAAGTCAGTTTGACGGTGCCAAAGACTATACGAGGATCCGACGGCAGGAGAAGCGACTTGACCGCAGCGCAGAAAAGAAGACGGGATTCAGTTACTGGATCGAACCTCAGATTCGTGCTTATCTGGAGAACGAGCTGGGACCATTGGAGGATCAGGATGAACAAGATCAGGAGCGAATTTGATGTAGCCGTCATAGGCGGAGGCCTGGCCGGTCTTTGCTGCGCCATCCAGTCTGCGCGGGCCGGCGCAAAAACAGCTCTGATTCAGAACCGGCCGATGCTCGGCGGCAATGCCAGTTCAGAGATCCGGATGCATATCTGCGGTGCCGATCATCACGGAACCAGACCCAATGCAAGGGAGACCGGGATCCTGGAAGAAATCTTCCTGGAGCACAAGCGGAGAAATCCCGAGAACGTCTGGTCGATCTTTGATGCGATCCTGTGGGAAAAGGCTGCTTTTCAGGAAAATCTGACACTGTTTCTGAATACACATATAACAGAGGTACAGGCGGAACAACTGATACAGGAAGACGGATATGAGCGCCGCATCAAACAGGTTCGAGGGATTCAGCTGACCAGTGAAACAGAATATACATTTTCCGCTGCGGTCTTTGTTGACGCCACCGGGGATGCCACGATCGCGGATCTTGCCGGTGCCGAGGTAATGAAAAGCCGGGAGACGATGGGAAATACCCTGATGTTCAAGGCACGTGACATGGGGCATCCGGTCCCGTTCATCAAGCCCTTCTGGGCGTATACTTTCTCCGAGGAAGCAATGAAGGGACGCGATCATAAGGAGATTTCCTCCGGTTACTGGTGGATCGAACTGGGCGGCGGAGAAATGGATACGATCCGCGACGCGGAGAAGATACGCGACGAATTACTCAAGTCTGTTTATGGTGTATGGGATCATATCAAAAACGGCGCAGACCATGGTGCACAGAACTATGAACTCGAGTGGGTAGGATTCCTTCCCGGGAAACGAGAGAGCCGCCGGATCCTGGGTGATTATCAGCTGACGGAAGAGGACTGCCTTCTGGGAGCCCGCTTTCCGGATACCGTCGCCTACGGAGGCTGGCCGATCGATGTACACACGATCGAAGGGTTTTCCAACCTTCAATTGCCGCCCAATCATACACAGCTGATGGAGGACGTCTATGCGATCCCTTATCGCTGTTATTATTCGCGCAATATCGAAAATCTCATGATGGCCGGACGGGATATCAGCACGACGCCGGGAGCTTTTGCTTCCAGCCGCGTGATGGCGACGTGCGCTGCAGGAGGGCAGGCGGTAGGCCAAGCCGCCGCGATGGCAGTCAGATACAGTATGAGTCCAAGGCAGATCGGACAGACGAAAATTCACGAACTGCAGCAGCGCCTTATCCGGGAGGATGTCTATCTTCCGGGAATCGCTTACGACGGTGTCCATGATCCTCTGATACGCGCCAGGATCACTTCATCGCCGGCGTTTTCTTCAGCTGGTGTCGAAAATGTCATCGGATCCTACACACGTACTGTTGGGAAAGAAGGAAACTTTTTCCAGAGTGCTGGCAAGGAAGGCTGGATCCGCTTTAGCCTGGAAAAAGAAGAAAAGATCCATGAACTGCAGATCCTGCTGGATTCAAATCTGTCAAGACAGCTGACGATCAGTCTTTCCGAGATACAGCTTCGAACCGAACCGGCCGGCACACCGCCGGAACTGATCCGGAATCTTTGCTGTACGTTTCTTCTGAAAGGGAAGATCGTTCACGTACAGAAATTCGAAGAGAACTATCATCGCTTTGTGAGGATCATTCCCGAAACGCCTGTCACAGCCGATGAGATCCTGATCGAATTTTCAGGCACATATGGAACACCTACACCGAAGATCTTCGGTGTCCGCGCTTATAGGAATGCATAGATGAGGGACAGATTTATGGTATACGGCGTACAGACACACGGCATGATCACAGAAAATGCCTATTTCTTCGTGGACGATGAGACAGGACACGGTTTTCTGATCGATCCCGGAAGCCAGGGGGAAGCGCTTTTTCACCTGGCAAAGGAAAAAGGATGGACGATCGAAGCCATCCTTCTGACGCACGGACATTTCGATCATATTGGTGGAGCCGAAGACTTTCTGTCAGCTGTTCGCAGGGAAGAAGGCCGGAGTGCTTCCGTTTATGCTCATGAAAATGCCAAAAAATATCTGACCGATCCGTACTGGAATCTCTCCAAAGGGTTCGGCCGCGAAATACATCTTCAGGAACCGGCGGTCTGTGTTACCTACCTGAAAGATGGTGAAACGGTCTTTCTGGAAGAAGGCAAACTCGGTCTTCAGCTGATTCATACGCCCGGACATACAGAAGATTCATGTCTCTGGTACAGCGAAGAAGAGGCAGTCTGCTTTGTAGGCGATACGATTTTTGAGGGCGGCGGTTACGGTAATGACCGCTTCCCGGGCGGAGACGGAAAAGTCCTTTTTCAGAGCATCCGATCAAGAGTACTGACATTGCCGCATCAGGTGATCCTGTACAGCGGACACTCCGGACTGACCAGTGTCGGAAGAGAAAAGAAATATTATGAATGAACGCAGTGAAAAATGGAAAAAACCTGTATATATTCAGAATTTTTGCTTGCACAGTACGCATAATTCGTATATAATTAGATAAATTTCCCCTTTTACATATAGAAGAAACGAGGTGGGGGGAAAGGAAACGGGGACAAATGAAAAACTGCATACGTTCGAACGATCAAAGTGCTGGAAAGATCCAGCGGGCTCGAAACGGTAATCGCCGGAATCATACATTTGCCAGAGGTCTCAGGTTGGGGGCCGTCCTTTTGGCTGTCTGTGTATTGTTCCAGGCGTTTTTATTACCCGAAAAAGCCAAAGCGTCTGAGCTGGACGGCGTAACAGTCCGCCAGATCCTGACCAATGAGCAGGGACGGCCTGTCGAGCCGGAGGAGGACGGAGCTTACCATCTTTCCATGGTGGAAAATGATGGATTCATCCGCACCCGCGACAATCTTCAGGTTCGTGAAGTCGTTACAATGAATCTGTCCGAGATGTTCTACGGATACGATAATATTCAGTATCTGCTGGCAGCCAACGGAGAGAAGACGATGACCCTGATCCTGCGGCTTGATCCGGTTCTTGCGGCAACCGGCGAGGTGGAGATCACCTCCGGCAACGCAGATCTCATTTCGTATGATGCGCATGACGGATATGTTACAGTTGCAATGACGGTACGCGAAAGTCTGTATCTTACGGTGGAAGTGCCGGCAAGGATCTATGATCGTTCCTACGAAGCGCTGGCAGGCGGCTATGAGCTTCAGTCAAGGCTCTGCGCTGTGATGTGGGGCGGTTTCGTACTCAATGACGGACCGATCAAGACCGATAAGATCCGTATCATCCCTGCACTGGATGAGACAGTATACGAGCTCTCCGCATGGGCGGCTGATCTGGACCGGAATTTCATTTCGAATGTATCGATGGAGATCGGAGCTTTGAGCGTATCCCCCATGGATATGGTCGTCATCGAAGATGATCATCAGGACGCGACGATCGATCTCGATACCTCGATCCAGCAGCTGAAGGGACTTTTAACCAGCGGTGGAATCAACCTGCATGAAGGAATTCTTCGCATGGACGGGCGTTCCTTTGAAGAAGTGCTCGATCTGGCGGTTGGAGAGCTGGCGCTGATCAGTCGCTCCAATGCGCTGAAATATGTAGTTGTACTGACTGACGGACTGGACGAAAGTGAAGAGCAGCAGCTTGTCAGACTTTCTCAGAAGCATGAAGACTACCATATCGTCGTCAAGAAATATCCCAATGCAGAAAGCAATTATGTAATGGAAGATCTGATGCGTGTTCTGGCTGATGAGCTGATGGTCACGCTGAAGGCCGGCAGCACGGTGGAAGGTTATCTCGCTCCCGGGTTTGTCATGGAGACCAACCCTGAAAAGGTTACACTGACCATCGACGGCAACACGCTGAATGCCGTTCCTTCCGACATCGAATACGGCGAAACTTACTGCTTCGCTTTCGGTGAGGACTACAAACTGCATTACTACGGTCCTGAATGGGAGGATTTTCCTTACTTTGTTCTGACGATCGGCCGTGATAAGGCTGCCGGTGAGGCGATGACGCTTCGCTTCCAGACTCGTCTGGTGAATCCGGAAAGACCGGGAAAAAGCGGTATCACTTACTATGGAACCTACGATCCATATGGTATTTCCGGATATGACGGTATTGATGTGATGGCTTCTGTTCAGCTGAAAGCCAGAAATCTGCTGGGAGAGGTGGCAGAACCTGAGTTCTTCCCGATCCCGACCGTCAGCTATACCGCGCTTCGTCTGACAGGACAGTACGGCAATGATGAAGTTTTCTACTTCACAGCGGATCAGGTGGGAACCGTCGTGGAACTGACTTTGGATGAGCAGCTCTATACCGTATCGGTTTCCAGTGACGGATTCCATACGATTCCGGAAGTGGAGTAATATAAAGACAGCAAGACAGGAGACACTATGTTAGACATCAAATTCCTCCGGGAAAACCCGGAGATCGTGAAACAAAACATCCGCAATAAATTCCAGGATCATAAGCTTCCCCTGGTAGATGAAGTCATCCAGCTGGATGAGGAAAACCGCAGAGCGATCGGTGAAGCGAACGATCTTCGTGCAAACCGCAACAAGATCTCCGGACAGATCGGTAAACTCATGCGGGAAGGCAAAAAGGAAGAGGCCATGGCTCTCAAGGAGCAGGTGACCAAAGACTCTGAACGCCTGGCCGAGCTGGAAGGCATTGAAACAGATCTTGCCGCACGCATTAAGAAGATCATGATGACGATCCCGAACATCATCGACCCGTCTGTGCCGATCGGCAAGGATGATTCGGAAAATGTTGAGATCGAACGATTCGGAGAGCCGGTCGTTCCGGAATTTGAAGTGCCTTATCATACCCAGATCATGGAAAGCCTTCACGGCATCGATCTGGATGCTGCCGGCAAAGTAGCTGGCAACGGATTCTACTATCTGATGGGCGATATCGCAAGACTGCACAGCGCTGTCATCAGCTATGCCAGAGACTTTATGATCGACAAGGGATTTACCTACTGTGTACCTCCCTTTATGATTCGTTCCAACGTCGTGACTGGTGTGATGAGCTTCGACGAGATGGATGCCATGATGTACAAGATCGAGGGTGAGGATCTTTATCTGATCGGAACCTCTGAGCATTCCATGATCGGGAAGTTCATTGATACCATGACAAAGGAAGAAGACCTGCCCAAGACGCTTACCAGTTATTCACCTTGTTTCCGCAAAGAAAAAGGCGCCCACGGCATCGAAGAGCGGGGCGTCTATCGGATTCATCAATTTGAAAAACAGGAAATGATCGTTGTCTGCAAACCGGAAGACAGCTGGGATTGGTACAACAAGATGTGGTCCTATACCGTCGAACTGTTCCGTTCTCTGGATATTCCGGTCCGGACCCTGGAGTGCTGCTCCGGTGATCTGGCGGATCTGAAAGTCAAGTCCTGCGACGTCGAAGCATGGTCGCCCAGACAGAAGAAATACTTTGAAGTGGGCAGCTGCTCCAATCTCGGTGATGCACAGGCCAGACGTCTGGGTATCCGCGTCACCGGAGAAAAAGGCAAATACTTTGCCCATACGCTGAATAATACCGTCGTTGCACCGCCCAGAATGCTCATTGCCTTCCTGGAAAACAATCTGCGGTCTGACGGCAGCGTTCGGATTCCCGAAGCCCTTCGTCCTTACATGGGAGGGAAAAGCGAGCTGCGTCCCTAAGCCAATCAGTCGAAGAGAACCGCTTTGACCATAGCCGGGATCTCCCGAATAAAATAATTGAGTTTCAGAAACCACAGGCTTGTCGGTGCCGCAATACAGCGGACAGACAGGCCTGCTTTTTTTGCCAGATAGCGGATCCGGTGCAGGTGGTATTCACTGGAGATCACGACGATCGAAAGTTCATCAAGCTCCTTGCCGGTATCGTTCGGCTGTGACTGAATCAGAGCTTTCGAAAACTGGATATTCTCTTTGGTGGAAGTGGACCGCTCCTCCATAAAGATGCGGTTTTCATGAACGCCTGCCTGCAGCAGATAAGTCCGCATGGCTTCCGCTTCTGTAATCAGTTCATCGGGACCTTTTCCGCCGGATACAATGACATTGGTATGCGGAGAAGATTCCAGATATTGAACGGCCGCGTCCAGCCGGTCACGCAGGGAACGGGACGGCTGATCGCCAAAGAGACCGGCACCGAACACGATCAGGTAGTCAGCGCCGGGCTCTGCATCGGTACGAGCATCACGGATGATCGGAAGATCCAGCAGCAGGATGGCCAGAACGGTAAATGCTGCGATACCGGCTGCAATCGTCTTTCTGCGTTTGGACGGTTTCCTTCCCGGACGGGCAAATCCTCCCAGAAAAACCAGGAACCCTGCGAAAATGACCAGAATGCCAAGCATTCGGATGCCATAGGGAAGGAAACACATAACAGCGCCGAGAAAGAGCAGAAAGAGACTGATCAATAAAACGAGCATAGCAGATTCCTTTCAGATTAAGCAGTAAAGATTCAGATCCCAGCAGGGGAAGCAGTCGTGCCGACGGAGATAGATCCGGTAACCGGGATACAGTTCATGAATGAGCTTCGGCAGGACGAACAGATCTTCACTGCGGTGATAGCATGCGATATTCAGCAATGGATGGTATGTACGGATAAGACGGGAGGCGCCAAGGAGTGCCTCTTTTTCTTTGCCTTCGATGTCCATCTTCAGATAGGTAGGAGGGAAAGGAAAATCCAGATCATCCAGTCGGACGAGCGGGACCTTGATGGTTTTGGCGGCTGTCTTCTGATCAGAAGGCACATGGGTGCCGCGGCCGCGGCCTTGATACAGGATAAGTTCCCCGGACTGTTTTCCGCAGGCAGCCTGAATCAGACGG
>JAFOIR010000449.1 GCA_017420625.1 Bacillota bacterium | reverse complement strand
TTGGAGGTAAAGTAGTCTTCAAAATCCTGATGTTCGTTGGGACTGATGTGGTCTTCGGAAATATTCACGAAGATGCCGACATTGGCGCGAAGGGCTGTGACCCGGTCATATTTGAGTGCCTGAGAGGATACTTCGATCTCCATATGGGTGATGCCGTGATCTGCGGCGCGGCGCATCATGGCCTGCAGCTGTACTGCCTCCGGGGTGGAGTTCAGGGATTCCCAGCGTCTTTCTCCGTCATAGGAATCGATGGTGGAAGACAAGGCGCTTTCCTTGCCTCCGATATCGGAAAGGTATGCATCAACGATGGATTTGACATAGTAGACAGTCGTGGTTTTTCCCTTGGTCCCGCCGACCCATACGGTTTTCAGCTCTTTCCAGGGGCTTTCGAAACAAAGATCCGCCAGATACGGCATGGCTTTTCGGATATCGGAAACGAGCAGATGCGGGACATCCTGTTCATTGGGATAGGGAATCTCAGAAACATAGCAAACAGCGCCCTTTTCCAGGGCTTCAGTCAGATAAGCTTCTTTGAAGTTCATGCCTTTGCAGATATAGAGCGTTCCGGGTGTGACTTCTTTGGAGTTGAAAGTCAGATCCGTCACTTTTTCCTGATCTTTTCCGAACAGGCAGGCTTCTTTCAAAAGCCCCAGTGATTCCAGAAGCTTCTGATAATCGTCCAGTTGATAATTCTTTCTCATCGTCAATCAATCCTTCTATACGCGATAGATAAAAGAATCATATCAGATACGATGAGAAAAGTCAAAAAAACAGGGATATTTTGTATAAGTATACAAACTTCGTTCCCTTGTCAACTTTTGCCGGATGAAGTATAATAGTTTTTATCTCACATTTTTAGCGCTCGGGAGGGTTTTCGTATGAAGAACTATCTTGAAATGAATAAACATGAGCGCCGGACAGCTTTGGAAGAACAGCAGAAACTGTACGAAGAGCAGAAGGCGGCAGGCCTTCACTTGGATATGTCCAGAGGCAAACCGGATGCGACGCAGCTGAACCTGTCCATGGATATGCTGCAGCAGAACCCCTATGATCTGATCTATACCCGTAAGGGCACCGACGTTCGCAACTACGGCGAGCTGGCTGGCGTGGATGAGGCCAAGGAGCTGTTCGCGGAGCTGCTCGGACTGAAAATGGAAAATATCATCATGGGCGGACAAAGTTCACTTGCCCTGATGTACGATACCGTCATCAAAGCCTATGTACTGGGTGTATACGGAGGAGAAAAACCCTGGGGACAACAAGGAAAGATCAAGTTTCTCTGTCCCGTGCCCGGTTATGACCGGCATTTTCTGATCACTCAGGAATTCGGGATCGAGATGATCAGCATTCCCATGAAGAAAAAAGGTCCGGATATGGATCTTGTACGCCAGTATGTGGAATCTGACCCTCTGGTAAAGGGAATCTGGTGCGTACCGAAATATTCGAATCCGACCGGCGTTACGTTTTCCAATGATACCGTTGAGGCGTTTGCCGCGCTGAAACCGGCAGCCGATGATTTCCGTATCTTCTGGGACAACGCTTATTTCGTACACGGATTCAGGGATAAGGACGATCAGCTTCTGAATATCTTCGATGCCTGTGCAAAATACGGCTCGGAGGATATGGTCTATGAATTCATGTCGACCAGCAAGGTCACCTTCTCCGGTGCCGGCGTGGCGGTGCTGGCTGCAAGCAAGCACAACATCGAATTCCTGACCCGGCAGATGAGTATCCAGACGCTGGGCTATGACAAGATCAATCAGCTCAGACATGTCAAATATTTCAAGAACGTAGCCGGTCTGAAGAAGCATATGCAGAAGCAGGCCAATTATCTGCGTCCGAAGTTTGACGTCGTGCTGGCCGGTCTGGAACGAGGACTGAAAGGAACCGGGATCGGCAAGTGGAGCAATCCGAACGGCGGATACTTTATCAGTTATGACGGCCTGCCGGGTACAGCCAAGCGATGTATCGATCTGTGCAGCATGGCCGGCGTGAAGATGACACCTGCCGGTGCGACCTTCCCCTACGGCATCGATCCGGAAGACAAAAATATCCGGATTGCGCCGAGCTTCCCCTCGACGCCGGAACTGTATCAGAGCATGAATATTTTCTGCATCTGCCAGAAGATCGCAGCGCTGGAAGTGCTGCTGGGAGACAAAGATGACGAATGATGTAAAAATCATCACCCTTGAAGAAGCGAAAAGCATTCCCGGACCGAAAGGGAAACTTCTTTCAATCGAGATGAGTTCCTGGTCCTCCGGCATGATGATGAACAGCGGGACGAAGCATTCCATCAAGCTCGACTGGTCTGACGGAAAGATCATGCTGACCAAGGCTGACAGTACCGGCTGGGAAGGCGATATCACCCGCCTCTATCGGGCCCTTGAGTCTGACGCTGCGGCGATTTGTGCGGTGGCTGCACGCGAAAATCTGGCTTCCTGGGAAAACCTTCGGGAGATTCCTCCGGCATTTCAGATCATGGACTATTCTTCCGGGGCTTCCATCGCTCTGGTTTATGAACTTAATGATCCCGAGCGGTCATGGCAGAAGACCGAGCGCTTTACGATCAACACGACGGCAGCCCGACAGCTGGGCGGCGGAGAAGTCATCGATGAACTCTACGCGATCCTGAACGGCTGCTGCCGGGAAGAAAATCTGATCAGCGAAGAGAAAACTCCGCCGAAGAACAATCTCCCCGGCTTCATGGGTATCAATCAGGTTCCGGAGAAAGAAACGATTCAGGAGGCGGAAGACTCCTGGAAATGTTCCTTCTGCGGTACCATGAATACCGGCAAGTTCTGCTGCGAGTGCGGAGTGCGCAAACCATAAGGAGAATCCGAAATGGCAGCGATCAAACGAATCAGTGAGCATGAAGTTTTAATGAACGAGGCAGAAAAAGCGCTTCATCAGCTGGACGAGGCATTGGCAGGTTTTCCGAAACTACAGAAAGATCTGCAAAAACTGGAAACATATTATTCCAGTCCGGCATGGAAAAGGGATTTCGAAGCCTGTGAGAAGGGACAGATCCCAAAGGATATGCCCTGCGGGGTGCTTTCAGAAGATGGGATCTACAATCTGCTGGAAGATAATCAGGAAATGTGGTCCCTGATGAAAGAATTGTCTGAAAAGTTCGGCAAGGATGAG
>JAFOIR010000448.1 GCA_017420625.1 Bacillota bacterium | reverse complement strand
GATCGGAAGAGTCGTCTGGGTGGGAGGTTTTTGGCGCAGAGAATCCTTTCCAATCACTGGATAAGATCGTTCGTCCGGTTGATATATCTTCCAGAAATCGTCGGAGATTTTGGGCTGCGGACTCATAAAAAAGACCATCTTTGCCAAACGGCTCGATCGGGCGACAAAAAGAGAGAAAAAACAGGTCGATGGCCGAAGAAGTCGAGGCGGTAAAGGCGAAATTGGGCCGGAAAAGGCAAAATCAGACCGTGATCGACTGCATAAAAAACAGGTGACAGGAATCTCTCCTGTCACCTGCTTGTTTTAGAGCATTAAGCCTTAAGCCATTGCCTGCTGGACAGCAACTGCGACCGCAACGGTCATACCGACCATCGGGTTGTTGCCGGCGCCCAGGAAGCCCATCATCTCAACGTGCGCGGGAACGGAGGAGGAACCTGCGAACTGCGCATCAGAGTGCATACGGCCGAGGGTATCCGTCATACCATAGGAAGCAGGACCTGCTGCCATGTTGTCCGGATGAAGGGTACGGCCGGTGCCGCCGCCGGAAGCTACGGAGAAGTACTTCTTGCCGGCTTCCCAACGCTCTTTCTTGTAGGTACCTGCAACGGGATGCTGGAAACGGGTCGGGTTGGTGGAGTTACCGGTAATGGAAACATCCGCGCCCTCATGCCACATGATGGCAACGCCTTCACGGACATCGTCAGTACCGTAGCAGTTGACTTTTGCACGATCGCCGTCAGAGTATGCAGTCTTGCTGACGATGGTCAGTGCATGGTCTTCCTTGACATCTGCAGACAGATAGTCATATTTGGTCTGAACATAGGTGAAACCATTGATACGGCTGATGATCATGGCAGCATCTTTGCCAAGGCCGTTCAGGATAACACGCAGGGGTTTGGTACGAACTTTGTTGGCGTTCAGAGCGATCTTGATCGCACCTTCAGCAGCTGCGAAGGACTCGTGGCCAGCCAGGAAAGCAAAGCACTCGGTCTCTTCGTCGAGCAGCATAGCGCCCAGGTTGCCGTGGCCGATACCGACCTGACGCTGGTCAGCAACAGAACCGGGAATACAGAAAGCCTGCAGGCCGACGCCGATCCATCTGGCGGCTTCTGCTGCGGTCTTTGCGCCTTCCTTCATAGCGATCGCTGCGCCGAGTTCATACGCCCATTTGACGTTCTCGAAGCAGATCGGCTGGGTGCTCTCTACGATACTGTAGGCATCAACGCCTTTGCCGTTGGTGTAAGCTTTGACTTCTTCGAAGTCTTTGAAACCGTACTTGTCAAGGACAGGCTGCAGCTGAGGCATACGTCCTTCATAATTCTCAAATAAAGCCATTTGCGTCCCCTCCTCTTATTCTTTACGCGGATCGATCCATTTGACGGCGCCGTCTTCTGCTTTGAAGCGGCCATAGGTGCCAAGGTTCTTGTCATAGGCTTCCTGTGCGGGAAGACCCTTCTTGATATCGTCCATCATCTTGCCGAGGCTCAGGAACTGGTAACCGCAGACCTGATCATCTTTGTCAAGGGCCATCTTTACGACATAACCTTCGGTCATCTCCAGATAGCGGGTGCCTTTGGCACGGGTACCGTACATGGTACCGACCATTGAACGCAGGCCTTTGCCGAGGTCTTCCAGACCGGCACCGATTCTCAGACCGTCTTCGGAGAAAGCGGACTGGGTACGGCCATAGACGATCTGCAGGAACAACTCGCGCATCGCGGTATTGATTGCGTCGCAGACGAGGTCAGTATTCAGGGCTTCGAGGATGGTCTTGCCGGGAAGAATCTCACTGGCCATAGCGGCGGAGTGGGTCATACCGGAGCAGCCGATCGTTTCAACAAGAGCTTCTTCGATTACGCCGTCTTTTACGTTCAGGCTCAGCTTGCAGCAGCCCTGCTGAGGCGCGCACCAGCCGATACCGTGGGTATATCCGGAGATATCCTTGATCTCTTTGGCTTGGATCCATTTTCCTTCTTCAGGAATCGGAGCGGGACCGTGGTTTGGGCCTTTTGCGACACAAACCATCTCTTCAACTTCCTTGGTGTATTGCATGTGAACATGTTCCTCCTGTTCAGATTTTTATGAGCATACTAAGGAAATTATAAATGGAAAACGAAGGCGTGTCAACCGAAAATAAATGGAATCTCGGGGATTCTGCGGGAAGCTGTCATCAGACTGATCTTATGCGTTTCCTCTCCTTTATTGTAAACATTTTTTGAACTTTTGGGTTTGTAACAGAATCCTGAAAAGATCTTTCCCAAAAACTTGATGTGTCAGTTCAAGAAAGCAAAACAGTTAAACACAAAACTAAATTTTCTCTCTGTTTATGCGGCTTTTCCGGATTGACAGGCATGATATGATGAAGAAAAACGGCAAGAAGAGGATTATGAAAATGAACCAGGAATCTGTTATTCAAATGAGATGTGACGAGCTAATGGCAAGAATGGAGCAAATCCGAAAATCCATGAAAGGCCTGCCGGCCGGTATCCTGAAAATCGATCAGAACGGTCCTTATGCCAAATGGTATATTTTGAGCAAACAAAAAGAAGGCGTCAAATCCACAAGAACGTATCTTCCCAAACAAAAACTGGCACTTGCAAAAAAGTTGGCGCTGAAAACCTATTACCAAGCTCTGCTGGAAGATCTGACAGCCGAATATAGCTATATGAAGAAGAAACTGACGCAGACGGATGATATGCCTCCTGCCAGCTCCGCAGCGAAAATCCTTAAAAACCAGTCCTTCCGCGAACTTCTTCCTCCGGAAATACGTTCCGTGGAAGAAGAGATAGCTGACTGGCAGAATGCAGAATACATGCATAATCCCTATATGCCGCAGGAACTGAAGATTCCTACTTTGTCGGGCATTCTGGTCCGTTCCAAATCAGAGGCGATCATCGCTGATTCGCTCTTTGAAAGAGGTATCCTTTTCCGCTACGAACCGGGCCTCCTTCTGCAGGATGGCCGCATCGTCTATCCTGATTTCCTGGTTCGCAATCGACACACACGACTGGAACTGCCGTGGGAACATCTGGGTCTTATGGATGATCAGGCCTATGTCACCAAAAACACCGAAAAGCTTTACAGGTATTCTTTGTCCGGCTATACACCTATGGTGAACCTGATCCTGACATTCGAAACACGAACTCATCCTCTCTCCCGCCCTCAGGTCATGCAGATCATCAATCAATTTCTCTCCTAAAGGTGTCAGAATCGGTCGTTTGGGAATGATTCTCTTTTTTCACTATCGTATACCCAAAATCTCCGACGATTTCTGGAAGTAATATCATCCGGACGAGCGATCTTATCCAGCGATTGGGAAGGATTCTCTG
>JAFOIR010000447.1 GCA_017420625.1 Bacillota bacterium | reverse complement strand
CCCAGCGTTTCATGGATGCGGGGATCCGCGCCGATAAACCGGATCGGCATGGCAAGGTTCAGTTCGATCACGGTTTCTTTTTGAGTACCATTGGGATTTTCGGGCAGATCAAGATAGAGATAACCATTCTTTTCTTCATAAGGAA
Source organism: Bacillota bacterium (assembly GCA_017420625.1). Next base: position 4,062 of record JAFOIR010000447.1, on the reverse strand, counting down.
GATCAAGATCAAATTGGTCGCACCAGCCCGGAAGCCGAAGTGCCAGGCGGCGGATGGAAGGATCCTCACGCCGGATGAAAAACCGGATTTTTCCTGAAGCCGGATAGTCGGTCTGCTGCTGTAGGTAAAGAGAGTGGGTCGCCACTTCACTATCCATGTACTGGTGGACATAGAGAGTATTACCTTCCACAGAATACAGATAATCGCCGAGGGAAGCATAGAATCTCAGGACGTTCGGCGGGCAGCAGGAACAGGAGAAGACCTTGCGCCTGGTGGTTTCCGGATAGTATTCCTTGTCCTTGGTGGAAACATTCGGATGATTGAACTTTAGATCGATCGAAAGCGGATTTTCATAGAAGAATCCGGTTCCATCCAGCGATATGCCGGAAAGGATCCCATTGTAGATCGTACGTTCGAGCGTATCAGCAAAGGAGGAAGAGAGTGGAGCGTGCGTCTCTTCCGGCCGGCTGGCGCCGATCATGCGTCCGCAGACCTGAGCCAGCGCAATGGCAGCACAGGTCTCGGTATAGGCTGTCCGGTTCGGAAGATGATAGTCGATGGTGAACGCTTCTCCGATATGAGTCGAACCGATTCCGCCGGTGATATACATCCGGTGATCAACGACGTTGTCATAAAGACGCCGGCAGGCATCCATCAGCGAAGCATCCTGACAGGCAGAGGCAACATCGATCATACCGGAAAGCAGGTACATCGCCCGCACGCAGTGACCGTCCGCTGTTTTGCGGCTTCGAAGCGGCATCTCATCCTGGTTGTAGCGGTTGTTGAAGACATCGTAGGGAGGAATATCCTTGGAGCTTAGGCCATGATGATCGATAAAGAACCGGGCCAAAGCAAGGTATTTCTCATCTTTGGTGAACCGGAAAAGCTTCATCAGCGCCAGTTCCAGCTCCGGATGTCCGGGTGTCTCGAAGGCGGCAGTATTCTCCACGTGAAAGATGCGGTCTATATAATCCGCATAGCGGATCATGAGGCTGAGCAGCTTGTCTTTTCCGGTCGCTTTCTGATAGGCCAGTGCAGCTTCGATCAGATGGCCGGCACAGTAAAGCTCATGCTGAGACCGGTCCGTAAAACGCCGGTATTCGCCAAGAGCTTCCGTGACCTGAAAATGACTGTTGAAATAACCGTTTTCATCAGCATTTTCGCAGATGGTATCGATCGTCTCATCGCATATCTCTTCGAGAGAAAGAAGTTCCTTTTTCTGATCGGATGTAAGATCCCAGGCCTTGGCGATCTCGATCAGATAAGCGGTGCCTTCGATCCACTTGGCAATATCCGAGTCCCAGAAGATGTGCGGAGTACGCGGGCAATCGGCAGGACTTTCTTCTGCCAACAGACGTTCAAGCCAGCCTTTGACGTTCATAGCCTCAAAGCGGTAGGTTTCTTTAAAGCGTTCGTAGACACTGCGCGAAGTGAGCAGGAGCATCTGCTGCCTGTCTTTCCAGAAACCGCCGGTGATATGAACCTGGTCATAGGAAATGTTTTTCATAGGACGATCCTTTCTGAGAAAAAACCGGCCGCCCATATAGTGGCAGCCGGTCATCAGCTGAGTGATTAGGTTTCCGGGTGTCCGATCGCTTCAAGCCAGCCACGGTAGAGCTTGGCGGAAGCATGAGGATTCATTGCCGGATAGAGGCGGCTTTCAGCACTCTCAGGACCGTTCAGATCGCGAACAAGCGAGCGCAGTGAATCCTGGTCTTTCCAGACGCCTTCGGTAAGTCCTGCCATGAAACAAGCACCCATGGCGGTAGCTTCGGCTGTTGCAGAACGAACGACCGGCACCTGCAGCACATCTGACTGGAACTGCATCAGGAAATCATTGGCACTCATGCCGCCGTCCACCTTCAGGGACTTGCAGGGCATGCCCATTTCTCTTTCCATGGCACCAATGACGTCCTTGACGCGGTAAGCGACCGATTCAAGAGCTGCCCGCACGATGTGCGCGGCATTGGTCTTTCTCGTCATTCCGATGATGCTGGCCTTGCGGCCGTTGTCCCACCAGGGTGCGCCAAGACCCTGGAAAGAGGAGATAAAGTATACTCCCGCTGTATCCGGTACGGATGCGGCGATGGGTCCGGTCTCGGAAGCTTTTTTAATGAGGCCCAGATTGTCTCTCAGCCACTGGACGGTGGCTCCGGCCATAAAGATGCTGCCTTCAAAAGCATAGCAGACTTCTCCGTTCAAACCCCAGGCGACGGTCGTCAGAAGGCCGTTCTTTGAGGTGACTGGTTCATTTCCGATATTCGAAAGGATGAAAGCACCGGTTCCATAGGTACATTTGGCTTCGCTCTTTTCAAAGCAGAGCTGGCCGAAGAGGGCGCTCTGCTGGTCACCCAGGACGGCGCGGATCGGGATCTCGCTGCCCATGTAGGAAGCATCCAGCATGCCGAAATCAGAACCGCTTTCCTGCGCACGCGGCAGGTTTCTGCGGGTGAGACCAAAGTATTCCAGAATCTCATCATCCCAACCGAGGGTATGGATATTGAAGAGCATGGTACGGCAGGCGTTGGAATAGTCTGTCGCATAGGTACGCCCTTTGGTTGCATTATAGATCAGCCAGGTATCGATGGTTCCGAACAGCAGAGAGCCTTCCGCGGCTTTTTCGCGGGCTCCCGGCACATTCTGCAGCAGCCACTGGATCTTGGTAGCGGAGAAGTAAGCGTCAGGAATCAGACCGGTACGGCTCTGGAACCAGTCGCCAAGGCCTCGCTCGAGGATCGCGGCGGCGGTTTCTTCCGTCCGCCGATCCTGCCAGACAATAGCCGGATAGACCGGCTTTCCGGTCTCCTTATCCCAGGCGATCAGGGTCTCACGCTGATTCGTAATGCCGATCGCGGTAATATCCGATGGTTTAAGGCCTGCCTGTTCGATTACTTTTTTCGTGACGTCCAGCTGATTGTCCCAGATCTCGATGGGATCTTCTTCTACCCATCCTGCATGAGGATAGCTTTGATGGATCTCCTGCTGCGCCATGCCCAGCGCTTCACCCCGTTCGTTGTAGAGAAGGGCGCGCACACTCGTGGTGCCGGAGTCCAGGGAAATGATGTAGGCCATAGTTTATTTCAACCTTTCCTTCAGGGTTTCAACGACGGTCTCCAATACCTTGATACGGGCATAGAGTTTGTCGTTGGCTTCCACGATGATCCAGGGAGCATAGGTCGTGGAGGTCTTGACAAGCATTTCATCGACAGCGACTTCGTACTGATCCCATTTGGCACGGTTGCGCCAGTCTTCGTCGGTGATCTTCCACTGCTTGTCGGGCGTATTCTGACGCTCTGTGAAGCGGCGTTCCTGCTCATCCTTGTCGATCTGCATCCAGAACTTCAGCACTACGGCACCGTAGTCAGCCCAGTTCTTCTCCATGGAGTTCATTTCCTTATAGGCGCGGCGCCATTCATCTTCACTGCAGAAGCCTTCAATACGTTCGACCATCACACGTCCGTACCAGGTACGGTCGAAGATCTCAACATGGCCGGCTTTCGGAACGGAGGTCCAGAAACGCCACAGATGGTTGTGGGCTTTTTCGATATCGTTCGGGGAAGCGGTGGGATGAACCTCGTATCCACGCGGATCGAGAGCCTGCGTGAGACGTTTGATGGCTCCGCCTTTTCCGCCGGCATCCCAGCCTTCGAAGGCCAGGATCACAGGGATGCGGCGCATGTACAGTTCTCCGTGGAGTTTCGCCAGCTCTTTCTGCAGTTCTTTCAGACGGGCTTTATATTCTTCTCGGGTCAGGGATTTGTCAAGATCGACACCGGCCAGCGCGGAAGCACGCAGCGGATCATTCTTGATGCAGGCGGATTCTTCTGCGGGAACCTTCGGAATCGCCTGACGGCGTTCATAGTCAGCCAGCGCCTCTTCCATCCGATCCACCACGGTAGTAGCAATCTTGGCAGCGGCAAATTCCTTGTCTTCTGCTTCAATGATGGTCCAGGGCGCGTTCTCGGTATCGGTCTTTCTGAGCGCTTATTCGATCAGGTTGGTATATTCTTCATACTGGTCATTCTGTTTCCAGTCTTCCTTGGAAACTCTCCAGGCTGTGGT
>JAFOIR010000446.1 GCA_017420625.1 Bacillota bacterium | reverse complement strand
TTCTTTCTTCACCTGATTGCGGCGTTGGATCATGGCAGAGGGCAAAGGAAGATCTTCTTCCCCAAACATATCCAGCAACTCAGTTGCTACATTGTCTGCGCCTGCGATCATAGGAAACAGCATGGTTTGAGCAAAGGAAATACCCGGTCTTTTTCCGGGCACTTGACTTCTTCCCTATGGTGCAATTATAGTGAACGACAAAAGTATTTATCAATCAGTCTTCCTTATAATCTGCAGGTTATTCCGTTTTGGACAGCTCTTGTGCTTCTTGGACATATCTGCAGGCGATTAAAGGTGTTTGACAGGCTGTCAGGCATGGCGGCGTGGATTTTGGAAGATATAGCCGCGGGTTGCTTCAAACAATTATCGATTTTTTGAGGAGTTTTTTCATTAGGGACATATGAGTACACTGATTAGGGAATCCGTATTTGACATAGCTGCGCGGGAGGACTTCCGCGCGGATTTTCTCAGGCACATGGAATCGAAACATCCGGAGCGATCGGAGGCTTTTCAGGAGACCGCAGCCTACATAGCCTCTGATGCATGCCTGGAGGATCTTGCCCGCCTGAGATCCGGAGATTATTACTTCGACCGGCTGCGGGGCTTTGACTGGCTGGCAAAAGGAAAACAACGTCTGATCTTCACGCTACCGGAGAAGCAGAGTATGATCTGCAGTCTTATCAATGCAGCGATATTTCTCAAATACGATGCATCTTTTTCGGACAGCCTGCATTTCGGAAGGCGCGGCAGGAGCCGGAAGTCGATGATGGTTGCCATCCGGACATGGCCGGATTTCGGTAAGATGCACTTGCTGAGAGCGGATATCAGACAATTTGATGCTCACACCCGTTATGCCTTTATGGCTCCTCAGATCGATGCCTTCTTTACCGATGAACCTGAGCTGTGCCAGCTTCTGAAAGAACTGTCGAAGGAATCCGACATTCTGAAAGATGGCATGATGGTCAGCTGTAAGCAGAGCATCCGGACAGGACTGCCTTTCTGCAGCCTGCTGAACAATCTGTACCTGATGGATCTTGATCGACTGATTGAAAGCAAGGGATTTTTCTATCTGCGCTATTGTGATGATATTCTGGTCGGCGGAGAAAGAAAGGAAGATCTGGAGAGCCTGCTCGAAGAAATGCGGGTGCTGGCCGAAGAGATCGGTCTGCATTTTCATCCGGATAAAACCTTTATTGCAGACAGGGCTGAGGCATTTGCCTTTATGAATGCGAAGATCTACGGAAATGTGATCGACTATTCTGAGGAATATCTGCAGGAACTGATCAGGGAGATTAAAGCGTTTGCCGGAAAAATGGCGATCATCCAGCGAAAGCATGACGTGCTTCCGGAAATTATGCTTTACAAGATCATAGGTTACATCAACCGCCGGATCGAACAGGAAGGATTTGAAGACAGTTTTGCATACATCACAACGGATGCATCTTTGAAGGTCCTGGATAAGACGATCGTCGATCTGATCCGGTCAGCCGCATCCGGAACGACAGGGCGCAAGAAATACCGTATCTCGTATGACATGATAAAACGGTGGGGATATCAGAGTTTTGTCAACAGATACTATCGGGCATGCTTAAAGCGATAGTTTTTGGTATCCGAGATCATCGAACAATTTCTTAATCTTCTGATGAATGCCCCGTTTAAATATCAGGCATTTCGTAGGATCCGCCGATCCATATGCGCCGGAATACAAAAGTCCCATCGCCGGACAGCCTCCGCCGCAGATCTGGAAATATTCACAGGAACCGCATTCCGGGTGCCGCTCAGCTCTTTCATCCAGAGTCATGCAGATCATGCGCTGATAATCGGGTCCTTTCAGCAGATCTTCCAGACTGTTTTCAAGCACGCTGCCCAGAAAGATCCCATGTGCGTCGAAGTGGCCCGATGCCTGAAGGCAGGGATAGAGTCTTCCGTTCGCGCCGATCGCAGGGATCGTCCTGGAGGAGGAACAGACCGCTGCGCATCCTTTGAAGCCTCCTTCCTGGAATTTGGTGAAGGATTCCTGATAGGTCCGGTCAAGAGGGGATGCTTTCAGCAAAGACCAGACCCAGATGTTCATGGCGTGATCTTCGCTGCAGTAGGCTTGAAGGAGCTCGAGGGATCTGTGGTAGAACTCTTCCCAGTCCAGTGATTCGCCCTTGTGCAGCATCTCCCATCTAGGTGTTTCAACGGTCCGGATGAGTCTGGTTTCATATACCTGCATGTCGTCAAGCATATTCAGAGATGGAAGAATGACAGATTCATTTCTGCGGTTGACATTCATCTGCACCATGACACGGAAGCCTTTCTGTACGGCCAGCCTGATCGCGGACAAGGCGGCGTCTTCCATTCCGGCCCGTCCTCTCATCTCATCATGAAAGCCAATTCCGTCATAAGAAATCTTGATCAGTGGATCATATCCCTTTTGCAGGAACCGGTCCAGCAGCTCCTCTGTCAGAAAGGAGCCGTTGGTATTCAGCTCGGTGAGTTCGATGCCGCGTTCGGATATGGCGTCTGTGATTGCCGTGAAATCGCGATGAAGCAGCGGTTCGCCTCCGGTGAGGGTGATGAAAAAGATGCCGCACTCATAGGCCTCGTCCAGGATCTGCTGGATCTGATTAAGGCTAAGCTCTTCTTTCGGCACCTCGCTTCCGGTAGCATTGAAACAATGCAGGCAATTGCAGTTGCATCGCTGGGTGATTTCCAGAGTCAGTCCAAAGGCGAAATCACTGCTGCAGTAATGATAGTACTGCCATGGAAGAAGTGCTTCGTCCTCCGAGACCTTTTCGCGGATGACCCCTCTCTCCAGTAAAGATCTGACCGTGTCATCCTCTGGAAGAACGTCTGTTCCGTCGCATGACAAAAGAGCAGAGAACTCCTCTCTGCTTATGATACAGGGTTTACACGCGCCTTTTCTATAATAACAAAACGGGATGGTCTCATAAGATCTGAGCGCGATATCTTCGTGGAGTAAATAGCGGGGCATAATCAGAATTCCTTCACAGCATTCTCAAGTATTTGATAGGTCTCCTGCAGAATACTGATCATAAGATCGACATAAGGGGCGAACTCATAGGGCTTCTGACCATAAAATATTCCTGCGCAGCGCTGCGTTGTCCGTATTA
>JAFOIR010000445.1 GCA_017420625.1 Bacillota bacterium | reverse complement strand
TAAGTTCTCATTTTCCTTAACCTCCATCAAATAGGATAAACACATCCTATCATAACATCGTAATTTTGTCAACAAATATTTATAACTTTTGTATTGACAAGCGATCCTTCTTGTGCTATAGTGTATTACAGCGTAATATTTACTTAAGGAGGTGTCATAAAATGACCAACACAATTGTTATGCGAAACACAGAAAAAACCATCAAAGCCGAAAGGAGGAAGCAACATGAGTTTCAAGAAAGAAATCAAAAAGCGTATGATCGATATCGATTCTTCCGATGCCAAGGTAGCTAAGCTTCTCGGAAAAAGCCGTGCCACCATCAACCGATGGGTACGGGAACCGGAGAATGTGAAACTGAGCGACCTGACTCTTCTTCTGAGAGCTCTCAAGTACACAGAAGAGGAAGCAGCCGGAATGGTAAAGAAGATCCAAAGTGAAGCGTGGGGGTGATGAGATGATTCATGAAGCATATATGGATGATCCGGGAACGATTATTCCGTTCGAACCGGATCCATACTATTCGGATGAGCCGTATGAAGAAGATCCAGTTATGGAACCTGTCTGTCTGTCGGATAATCCGGACAAGCTGAATTCACTGACATTATCAGAAATCTACGACCTGACGCCCACCGATGATCTTCCCATCATCGATGGGCTTCTTTTTCCCGGCGTATATATCCTGGCCGGAGCGCCGAAGATCGGAAAGAGTTTTCTGGCAGCCCAGATCGCCTTTCATGTGAGCCGGGGGATCGATCTGTTTGGCCATAAAACACACCAGGCAGCGGTCCTCTATCTGGCACTGGAAGACAGTCCCGCCAGACTCCAGCGTCGGTTCGGTACGATGTTCGGCTATGAGGATTCCGAGAATCTTCATCTGGCAGTCCATGCGGGAACAGTGGAAGGCAACCTCATGGATCAGCTGACCAACTTCAAGTATCAGCATCCAGATCTGAAGCTGATCATCATTGATACGCTGGTCATGGTCAAGCAGAAAGAAGAGGTCCAGCTCAGTTATACCAACGATTACAAGCTGATTGGGAAAATCAAACAGTTTGCCGACATGTACGGTGTCTGCATCCTAATGATCCATCATACCCGAAAGATGAAAGATCAGGACCAGTTCAATATGATCTCGGGCACCAACGGACTCTTCGGAGCAGCCGACGGAGCGTGGATCATGCAGAAAGAAAACCGGAACGCGAAGAGTGCTACCCTTCTGATCACTGGCAGGGATCAATCGGATGCCAGACTTTCTCTGGTTCAGGATTCATCCACTCTCGTCTGGAATCTGTCGGAAGAAGATACCGGAGAAGCAGAGATGACACTTGATCCAGTGATAGAAAAGGTGGGAGCATACTTCTCCAAAACCTCTTTTGCCGGCTGGTCGGGATCCGCTACCGAACTGAAGGATGAGATGAAAGTAGACGATGTTCCGGTCAATACCATCACCAAAAGACTCAATGCCAACCGTCATCTTCTGAAAAGGAAGTATGGGATCAAGTATGATTTCACCCGGTCCGGGAAGTCGAGAATGATCAGTCTGATGAGAGAAACAGACCCGGGAACTGATAAGGCGAGTGACAGTTGTGACAGTTAGTGACGGTTTTTATAGAGCGGTAAAAAACTGTCATAACCGTCACTAACTGTCACTCATTGAAAATCCCGGAAAAAGAAAATAGACCAATATCAAAATCCGGCAGTATATGTACTGCCAGTCTATAAGAATAGCGAGCATAGGATTTGTACTAACAAATCCGGTGCGGCGCAGCCGACAGGGGCCGCCACCTGGCTTATGCCCCTACACCGGTCTTCCGACCGGTTACCCCGAAAAAGAAAGGAACCGTCACTAAGATGAGAAAAAGAGAAAAAACTGTCACTATCCGGGTGACAGAAACAGAAAAAAGAAAGATGGAACGTAATGCCAGAAAGAGAGGTCTTGATCTCTCTTCCTTCATCCGGCAGATCGCCCTGGATCAGAATCTTCCGGCGGTCGACCCGAAAGAATTCTTTTCACTGATCAGTGAGATCAATGATATCCGAAAAATCATACCGAATGTTTCTGATACAACAATGGATCATAAGCTGGAAGACCTGTCTTCCCATCTCTTCCGGGCTATGACAAACAGAAAGGACTCTGATTATGGCAACAACCAAAATCTGGCCTATCAAAGCGTCACTCTCGAGCGTCGTTGATTACGCGAACAATCCGGAAAAGACCGAGTATGAGCCGCTGAGGGAGGTTCTGCATTATGCCGACAACGGAGAAAAGACAAAGTTGGAAAACGAAAAAGTCTTTTTGTCCACTGGGATAGGCTGCAGCAGTCAGCACGCCTTTGAAGATATGATGTCTGTCCAGCAGTACTACGGAAAGACGGCCGGCAATGTGGCCTATCACGCCTACCAGAGTTTCAAGCCGAATGAAGTCACACCGGAAGAATGCCACCAGCTCGGTGTAGAACTGGCCGAAAAGATGTGGGGAGACAAATATCAGGTGTTGGTCGCCACTCATCTGAATACCGGAACGTACCACAATCACTTTGTCATCAATGCAGTCTCTTTCCGGGATGGAAGGAAATATGACTGCAACAAGAAAGCCTATTATCAGTT
>JAFOIR010000444.1 GCA_017420625.1 Bacillota bacterium | reverse complement strand
TGCTGCAACTTCTGAAGAGTCCGCTCTGTACAACAGTGTATACTCCGACCTGTCCACACAGTCTCAGGAGTTCATCTCTGCTCTGGCACTGAGCCAGTCCAGCGTAGACGAGATCCCGACCATGGTCGAGACTCTTGATGGTCTTGGACTGAGCCAGATCATTGATCAGTATCAGGCTCGTCACAACAGATTCGTCGGCAAATAATTCGTAAACCATTACGAAACATTAAAAAATCCCGGGGGTGACCCCGGGATTTTTTATGGAAAAGGTTTTTCTATTCTGTCACACTCGTTGAAACGAGCAAAGCGAGCGATGCTGGATTCAAGAGCTCGCTGAATCTTCTTACTTATTCGGACTTTTGGTTCAAACCAGATGTTCCTGATGGTCAGGGTTTTGGTTTTCCGGTCTGCAGAAGCTTCCAGCCGGCCGATCAGATCCTGACCGTAGAGGATCGGCAGGACGTAATAACCATATTTGCGCTTGGCTGCCGGAGTATAGATTTCCCAGGAATACTGGTAATCCCAAAGAGCTTCGATGAGCTTTCGATCCCAGAGCATCGGATCGAGTGGGGCCAGAAATTCCAATCTGGGTTTCAGATCGGCATTGCCTTGAAGAACCATCTCCATGAGAGTCATATCAGATTTCAGCATATAGAGTGGAGAGTGGATTCCCTCCACCTGAACAGGAAGAATATCACCTGCTTCTTCCAGTACGGAAAAAGCAGCATTCCGCTGATCCGTCGTCATATGGATCCCCAGCCAGGCATCCGAACGTCGGTTCCAGAGAAGGCCGACGGCTCCGATCCGCCGCAGGATGCGCCACCTACGAAAAGATTCTTCATCCGGACAGGGACTATCTGCTTCAAGAAGTACAGGATCAAAGTACTTTTCTGCCAGATCGTAATATTTTCTGGAACCGCTTTTGTGATGAATCAGAAGGACGCCGTCCGTATAAAGCTGTTCCAGAACTGAACGAGCGGCCTGGGATTCTTTTTCCCAGTTGCCGCTCCAATGCATGGAGGAGTGCCAGAAAATGGTCCCTTCGATGGGCAGCGTATCACTGCTGACAGGACCATGCTTTCGAATATAATCGATCGCTTCTTCTTCAAGTTCTGGAATCCCCAGAAAGGATTGGCCGTGTTCGCGGCTTCTTTGGCGGTAACCGGCAAAGTAAGGCCAGTCCTCGCGAGGCCAGATAGCCAGTTCCTTGTCGCTGTAATCAACCAGCAGACGATCCTGATAGAGAAGATCTGCCAGCGCCTTTTTCTTGAATCCTTTTACCCGGGACTGCAGGGTAAGTTCGGCATTTTTACCGCATACATCGACAGGATCATATTGGATGCAGCCAGCGCTTCGGACATACTGATAGGCACCGTCCTTTCCGATGAAACGGTGTTTGCCCAAAAGACCCTGTTTACTGAGGATAAAGATCCGTGCCTGTAATCTGGTAATCGAAAGCATCATAATTGATCAGTCCTTTTCAAGATATGTATTCATCATATCATAGATGGGCGAAGAAAGCTATTCTCCGGAAGAAAACCAGGTTTTTTTCATTTATATTACAAAGAAAAAATCTATGTTTAAATTGCTGTACATATTTTGTTCACAAATTTAGGTTATATTTATACCATAGTTTTTTCATGTTTTATTGATCCTCTCCTTTGGATATGTTGGGTCAGGCGGGTGCCTGACCCGTTTTTTTGTGTGAAAACCTTGCATCTCATCTTTCTGTGGTGTTACACTATAGTTAAGTTCGTTCTTTCAATCTATGCAAAAGGAGATCTCTCATGTTAATTACCAATTGCACAGTCGACCATAAACAAAATCCTCTTGGCTATACGATGGATATTCCGGTCTTCGGATGGACTGTGGAAGAAGCAAAAGGAACTAAACAACAGCAGGCCAGAATCGTTGTCGAAGAAGTCGATCCGATTACCGGCAAAGGCAGAAAAGCCGCTGACACTGGATGGGGCAAGCTGAATTCTTTAGGTGAACCGGTTCGGATAAAACTGAAACCGCGCACCCGCTATACCTGGACAGTTCGTGTTGCAACGAATGAGCCCGGAGAGGAAGCTGTCAGTGAAGAGCATTTCTTTGAAACTTCCAAGATGGATGAGCCATGGACAGCCAAATGGATCGGCTGTGATGATCAGATCAAACGCCATCCCGTCTTTCATCAGGGAATAGAGAACAAGGGTGGCCTTGTTTCCGCCAGACTCTATATCACAGGCCTGGGTCTTTATGAAGCCAGGATCGATGGGAAAAAAGTCGGTGATGAATATCTGACGCCTTACTGCAATGATTATTTCGACTGGGTTCAGTATCAGACCTATGATGTTACCTACGAGTTGAAAAAGGAAGGCTCTCATCATCTGGCCATTGAACTGGGCAACGGCTGGTATAAGGAAAGAATCGGTTTCTCCAAACGGATGGAGCCGTTCTTTGGAAACAGCTGGAAATTACTGGCGGAACTTCATCTTCTCTATCAGGATGGAACAGAACAAGTCTATGCAACCGATGACAGTTGGGAAGTGACCCGCAGTACCATTACCTTTTCCAATATCTATGACGGAGAATGGCGGGATGATACACTCCCTGCACTGCCAGCGGAGAAAGCAAGACTGACAGATGCACCGAAAGGCAACCCGAGGACTGGAAACGGAGAAAAAGAATCGATCCTGACAGCCAGATACAGCGTGCCGGTTCGCATCTATGAATCATTCCCGGTGAAAGAACAGATCAAAACGCCGGCCGGAGAATGTGTCCTGGATATCGGTCAGAATATTGCCGGCATCTGGTCTTTGAAGGTCGATCAGCCTGCAGGAACCACTGTTCATCTGCAGGTGGGCGAGATTCTGCAGCAGGGCAATTTCTATAACGAGAATCTGCGAACAGCCAAAGCAGAATATTTCTATGTATCGAACGGCAAACCCATCAGTCTGATGCCGCGCTTTACCTTTTACGGATACAGGTATGTCAGGATCGAACTGAAGGAACCCGGAGAAGAAGCGTTCCATGCACCCGAAGAATTCGACCAGGAAGATTTTGCTGCTTTTTCTCTTACTTCCGACAATGTTCAGCGTGGGTTTGTCACTACAGGACACGCTTTGATCAATCAGCTGATCGAAAATACCCGCTGGGGCATGATGGACAACTTCGTTGATGTTCCGACGGACTGCCCGCAAAGAGATGAACGTCTGGGCTGGACAGGAGATGCGCAGGTGTTTTCTCCAACTGCACTGTATCTGTCGGATGCAGCCGCATTTTATACCAAATTCCTGCATGATATGGCACTCGAGCAGAAGAAGTGGGGCGGTCTTGTCCCGAACTTTATTCCGTTCGTCGATGATGACCCCAAGACAGCTGCGACAGCCTGGGGGGACGCCGGTACGATCATTCCCTGGAATGTCTATTTGTTCAGCGGTGACAAGGAACTGCTGAAGCAATATTATCCGCAGATGAAAGCCTGGGTCGATTACCTGACCACATTCACAGGTGATGACCATCAGTGGCGAAAGATCTTCCACTTCGGTGACTGGCTGGCTCTCGATACACCTTATGCCGGACCGGCCGCTGTTCTGGGGGCAACGGACGAAGGGTTTATTGCGGATACCTATTACCGTAAGAGTGCACTCCTGGTTGCGAAGGCGGCTGGAGCGCTCGGATACACAGAAGATGAGAAAATCTACACGGATCTGGCGGAGAAGATTCGTCAGGGATTGCTGGAAGAATATTTCTCACCGAACGGACGCTGCTGTATCGATACACAGACTGCAGCGCTGCTCAATATCAATGAGGGACTTTCCGATCGTGACCGCGCGGTTCAGATGCTGGAAAAACAGATGAAGATCTCCGAGGGCAAACTGAAAACCGGTTTTGTAGGAACACCTCTTCTGTGTAAGGTACTGACGGAGATCGGACGTAAAGATCTGGCGTATGGACTTTTGCTGAACGAAGAATACCCCGGCTGGATCTATGAGATCAAGCTTGGTGCGACTACCATCTGGGAGCGCTGGAACAGTGTGCTGGCCGATGGCAGCATCAGCTCGACGGGTATGAACAGCCTCAATCATTATGCATACGGCTCGATCGTAGAGTGGATCTTTGGTTATTGCGGTGGCCTTAAACCGGTGGAAGAAGTACCTGGATTCAAGAAAGTTACCATCGCTCCGGTGATTCACAAGGCACTTTCTCCTCTTGAACTGAGTTATGACTCAGCAGCCGGCAGCTATGAAATCAGATGGGAGATTCTGGATGATCGTCATCTGAAAGTGGATATCACCGTTCCGTTTGATGCTTCTGCCGTTGTCACACTGCCGCTGTCCGGCAAGGAACCTTTTGAGATCGGTGCCGGTACCTATACCTATACATATGAAACGACCGAAAGCATTGTTTCCAGACTTTCGATCGATTCCCCTATCCGCGATCTTCTGGCAGATCCGGAGGTAAAAGCGCTGCTGAGACAGTTCTCTGACCGAATCGATGAGATTCCGGAAGGAATGAAAGATCTCAGCCTGAGAGAACTGGTCAAAGAGAACGGAGGAATCTCAGAAGTCGCTCTGGAACAACTGGAGGCCTCCATTCGGTTATTACAGGAAAAATGAGAAAGATTTTCTATGCAAGCTCCAATGCTTCCAAGATTCGGAATCTGAAAAACTGGCTGGCGGGGGAAGAGATCCGCATCTTTACCCCTGCCGATCTTCCATGCCGGATCGAGGTGGAGGAGAGCGGCTTGTCCGTGATCGAAAATGCAGTGCTGAAAGTCGAAGCTTATGTCCGCCTGCTGAAACAGCTTCCTCCGGATCACCCATGTGGTCACCTGCCGGTGCTCGCCCATGACACAGGCCTTTATCTGGAGGGAGTTCCGGAACAAGAACAGCCGGGCATCCATGTGCGCCGATATTATCAGCCGGACGAGCAGGATCCGGCACGACTGATCGAGAAAAGCATGTCCGATCAGGAAGCGCTTCTGCATTACTGCAGGATCGCCCATGAACACGGCGGAAGGATCAAGGCAAGATATTTCCGCGGTGCTGCGCTGAGGACAGAAAAAGGACTGTTCACCCTGGAGGTGGACAGCCCTTCTATGTGGATTCTGGATACACCCTGTCATCCCTATACAGAAAAAGGGAATCCTCTGGATGTATCGACGATCGATATTGCGACCGGGAAATACTGGTGTGATCTGACAGCCAGTGAACGGGATGCAGCTTATGGCTTTCTCGGATCAAAGATCGCATCTTTCATCCGTGAGCACGTTAGCTAAATCCCAATGGAGACAGTCTTTTTGAAGAAAGCCTTGACAGGGTCGCCTGTTCAGGCTTTTTTTGTTTCGATCTCTTCACGGATCATCCGGATGAAATCATCAAGAACCATGCTTTCGGAACCTTCGGCATCACGGGCACGGACATTGACAGTGCCCGCTTCTTCTTCCTTCGCACCGAGGATCAGCATATAGCAGACTTTTTCCATCTGCGCTTCACGGATCTTGTAGCCGATCTTCTCGGAACGATCATCCAATTCAACGCGGATACCGGCTGCATCGAGTGCTTCGTAGACTTTTCCTGCATATTCGGCATTTTTCTCAGAGATCGGCAGAACTTTCACCTGCACAGGTGCAAGCCAGGTCGGGAATTTACCCATCGTTTCTTCGATCATGTAGGCCATGAAACGATCCAGTGAACCAAGAATCGCACGGTGCAGAACGACCGGAGTCTTCTCGGTTCCGTCGGAATCGATGTAGGTCAGCTGGAACTTCGCCGGCAGGCAGAAATCAAGCTGGCAGGTGGACAGTGTATACTCTGCACCAACAGCCGGCTGAACGTTTACGTCAAGCTTCGGACCATAGAAAGCGGCTTCACCGATCTCTTCCGTATAGTCAATACCGAGATCATTCAGAACGACGCGAAGTGCATTTTCTGCTTTATCCCACATTTCATCGTCCGGATGATATTTGACTTTGTCAGCCGGATCACGCAGAGAAAGAACACAGCGGTAATTGGTGATATGGAAATCTTTGTAGACATCAAAGATCAGGTCGACGACGGCTTTAAACTCGCTCTCGATCTGTTCGGGTGTAACAAACAGATGAGCATCGTTCTGACAGAAGTGGCGGCCGCGCTCGATGCCCTTCAGGTTGCCGGAAGGCTCATAGCGGAAGTCATGAGCAATCTCACCGATTCGGATGGGCAGCTGACGGTAGGAATGAGGCTGGTTCGCGTAGATCATCATGTGATGCGGGCAGTTCATGGGACGAAGAACATAAGCTTCACCTTCGAGTTCCATGGCCGGGAACATGTTTTCCTTATAATGATCCCAGTGTCCGGAAGTCTTGTACAGATCAACCGAACCGACGCAGGGCGTCATAACATGCTGATAGCCGAGTTTGCGCTCTTTTGCCTTGATGTATTCTTCCAGCTCCTGCCAGATGGTATAGCCTTTGGGAAGGAACATGGGAAGGCCGCGGCCTACCAGATTATGGCTCATGAAAAGACCCATATCACGGCCGATCTTGCGATGGTCACGCAGTTTGGCTTCTTCCAGTTTCTTCAGGTATTCTTCCAGATCGGAAGCTTTGGTATAAGCGGTACCGTAGATTCGGGTCAGCATCTTGTTCTTCTCGGAACCTCTCCAGTAAGCACCGGCAACAGAGGTAAGCTTGAAGGCTTTGACCGGTTTGGTACTCATCAGATGCGGACCTGCGCAAAGATCGACATATTCGCCCTGCTGATAAAAGCTAAGCTCGGCATCTTCCGGAAGATCAAGGATCAGTTCGACTTTATAGGATTCACCTTTTTCCTCCATAAGCTTGATCGCCTCGGGACGAGGAAGGGTGAAGCGGGTGATCGCCAGATTTTCCTTTACGATCTTTTTCATTTCTGCTTCGATGGTTTCGAGTTCGTCAGCCGTAAAGGGATGATCACGGTCGAAGTCATAGTAGAAACCTTCTTTGATCGCGGGACCGATCGCCAGCTTGGTCTCCGGGTAAAGCCGTTTGACTGCCTGAGCCAGAATATGTGCGGCGGTATGACGGAAAGCATCTTTGCCTTCCTGCTGATCGAAGGTCAGGATCTCGACTTCAGCGTCGGAATCGATGACGGTACGAAGATCGGCTTCTTCTCCGTTGACCTTACCGACACAGGCGACTCTGGCCAGACCTTCACTGATATCCTGCGCGATCTCCAGGATACTGACCGGATGATCATACTCGCGGATGTTGTCTCTTAACGTGATTTTCATGTTGCACTCCTTTTCCCGGAAACAAAGTCAGCTGTTTCCTCTGTAAAATAAAAAATCCCTGAACAGCCGGAAAGCAGCAGCTTTCGCCGTTCAAGGGTACATCGTACGGTTCCACCTCGAATAATACTTTAAGGACGCCCGCCCTGGGGGATCCTCTTTTGCCTGTAACG
>JAFOIR010000443.1 GCA_017420625.1 Bacillota bacterium | reverse complement strand
CAAGGATTCCAAGACCACGATCATCGTACTGCTGACAGTTATCATTCTGCTTGCGCTGGCCGGTGCACTGACGACTGGCCGGAAATTTGCAGAACCGCTTAGAAAAATGACCGACCGAATCGCTTCACTTGGCAAAGAAGCAACCGATAAACGTTTCTATATGGAGGATGCTTACCGGACGGGTGACGAGATCGAGGTGCTGGCGCAGTCCTTTGCAGATATTTCAGAGAAAACGGTTCAGTATGTCGAAGAAGTCAAACGAGTAACGGCCGAGAAGGAACGAATCGGAGCTGAGCTTTCTATGGCGACTGATATTCAGGAAAGCCAGCTGCCGCATATATTCCCTGCCTTCCCTGAACGTAAGGAATTTGATCTTTATGCGTCGATGGACCCGGCCAAAGAGGTCGGCGGTGATTTCTATGATTTCTTCCTGGTAGATCAGGATCACCTCGGCCTGGTGATGGCGGACGTATCAGGCAAGGGAATTCCGGCGGCTCTGTTTATGATGATCGCGAAGATCCTGATCAAAAACCGGGTGCTGAACGGTGACAGTCCTTCCAGGGCACTGGAGACGGTCAACGAACAGCTGCTGGATGGTAATGACGCGGGTATGTTCGTTACGGTCTGGCTGGCGGTGATCGAGATCTCCACGGGAAAAGGCATTGTTTCCAATGCCGGTCATGAACACCCTGCGATCAAGCGAAGTGGCGGCAGCTTTGAGCTGGTCAAATACCGTCACAGCCCGGCGGTGGCTGCTTTCGATGATCTGACCTTTGAAGAACATGAGTTTCAGCTCTATCCGGGAGATAAACTCTTTATCTATACGGACGGTGTGACGGAAGCCATGAACAAGGATCGGGTTCTGTTCGGAACCGATCGGATGATCGATGCGCTGAACGAAGCCAAGGATGATGAATCGTCTGCTGTTCTTGCCAAAGTTTCTGAGAAGATCAAGGAATTTGTGGCTGACGCAGATCAGTTTGACGATATTACCATGCTGTGCCTGAAATACAACGGCCCCAAAGGGGGAAAGTAAAAGATGAATGAATTGACAGTAGAAGCCAGGCTGGATAACCTGGAAAAGGTCATCGATTTTATCAGCCGGAATCTGGAAGAAGCGGGAGGCTCTCCCGCTATAGAGATTCAGGTGCATCTGGCGGTGGAGGAGATCTTTGTCAATGTCGCCAGCTATGCTTATGAACCCGGAACCGGACCGGTTACGATTCAGTGCGGTCCTTTAGGCAGCGACCGGTTTGAGATCATTTTTATCGATCAGGGCGTTCCCTATGATCCGATGGCCAAGGATGATCCGGATGTAACGCTGGAGATCGAAGAAAGGCAGATCGGAGGCCTCGGTATTTTCCTGGCTAAACAGTATATGGAAGAGATGAACTACCGGTATGAGAATGGCAGCAATATCCTGACGATGATCAAGAATCTCAGATAAACCAGATGCAGGAGCAAAATAAAAAAGCCCGTGAAGGCTTTCTGGCGTCGAGTCAGTTTACACAAAAAGAAATTATCGAAATGCTGATCCCTTTGATTTTGGATCAGCTTTTCCTTTATCTCATCATGCTGCTCACGACTTCGATGATCAGCTCATCATCCGAAGACAGCGTTACCGCTATTTCGCTGGTGCAGCCCATGGTGATGATCCATACGTCGCTTGTAACAGCTTTTGGAACGGGAGGTTCTGTTCTGATCGCTCAGTATAAAGGCCGTGGGGATAAAAAGCGGCTGCACGAGGCGATCGGCCAGACAACGCATATTGTCATGCTGCTTGGACTGATCCTATCTGCTTTGCAGTTCTTATGCGCCAAGCCATTGGTAGAGTGGCTTTTCGGTTCAGCAACTATGGCAGTCAGGGAAAAAGCGATCACCTATCTTTCCTGGATGGGGCCGATCAACTACCTTCACTGTCTGCGTGTCGCCAGTACGGCTGCCCTTCGCGGAGTAGGAGAGATCAAAAGAAATACCGTTGGTACGATTGTACTCAACGGCTCCTATTTTCTTTTTTCGATTCTCTTTATCAATCTGCTGCACCTGGATATCCAGGGTACGCTTTTGTCTTATGCGCTGGCAAGAGTATTCGGAACCGGCCTGTCTGCCTATTATCATTTCTTTGACAAAAAGACAGTCGTCAGGATCCCGCTCAGACTCTGTCTGAAACCCGATTGGGAGTATCTGAAGGAGATCTGGAAACTGGGTATTCCGTTTTCCATGGAAGAGGTATTGATCAATCTTGGCGCACTTGTCATCTCTTCCTATCTGGTGCAGCTTGGAACAGCCAGTGTTGCCGCTCATGCGATCATTACTTCGATCTTCCAGGCAGTCGCTGCACCGACCGTCGCAGTCGGTATGTTGACCGCGACGGTTGTCGGGCAGTCGATCGGTGCCGGGAAAAATGATCTGGCCAGACGCTATGCAAAGCGTCTGACCATTCTGGGTTATGGAATCGTTCTGATCAGTGTCCTGGTGATCCTGCCGCTTCGTCACAGCATCATCGGGATTTATCATCCCTCACCGGAAGCACTTGCAATCTGCAGTGAAGTCCTTCTGGTTTGTCTGGTCGGGCTCCTTCTTTTCTTCCCGGTTTCTCAGATTCTTCCGAATGCTTTTCGTGCCTCTGCGGATGCCAGGTTTACAACAGCCTGCTCATTGGCTGCGATCTGGATCATTCGTGTAGGAATGGGTTATGTAACAGCCATCGTACTGAAGCTTGGGATTACCGGCGTCTGGCTGATGATGGCAGGAGAATGGGCAGTGCGCATGATCCTGTTTATCGTTCGCTACCGTGGAAATCGGTGGCTTACCAAGTCAGAGAATCTGCTGAAGTAGTTATTCCTGTCCGATCGTATTGAGATCAACGTCCTTGGTTTCCTTCAGATTCTTTCGGACAAACCAGATGACGAAGATCATCAGCGGGACAAAGAAAGCGAGCTGCAGAAGGCCGATCATCCGGGATCCGATGAACTGATAGCAGACACCGATGATGATGGTCAGCAGGATATTGGAAAGAGCGGTATACTGAATCAGACCAAGCACGGTCGCGCGCATTTGAGTCGGTGCCAGTTCCGAAGGAACGACCAGGAATAAAAGGTCGGAGAATGACCAAAGACCGCCGTACATGATGCCGTTGGCCAGTGCCAGAAGAATCGGGTTCATACCGGATACAGCTGCTGCAATAAAGATGATCTCACCGACCAGCGCGATGATGCCGAAGATGATCCCGGACTTTTTCCGGCCGACAGCATCGGTCAGAAAACCGCTGAAGAAAGCACAGACAGCGTAAACGATGGGCTCAAGAATAAAGAAAGTGTTCATTGCACTGTCAGACTGACCATAGGCCAGCATCGTTTCCGTACCATAACCGGTCAGGGCAACGGCACATTCGAAAAGAACCAGCACGATCAGCAGCATTTTCAGCTGCTTGTGAGAGAAGATATATTTGGCGGCGGCTTTCAGTCCGCCGCTTTTTGCTGCTTCGTTTTTCGCGGCATCCGCAGCTTTTTTGCGATCTTCTTCAGAAGTTTCCAGATACTCGATCCGGCGGCGAAGATAAACCGGTGTTTCCTTGGTCAGGAAGATACAGGCAACACCGATCACCAGCGCAATGATCACCGGGATCAGGTAGACCATTCGCCAGCTGGAGAGCTGATTCGGGTCATAGAAAATCGTTCGGAAAACACCGATCAGAGAAACGGAGAGAAGACCGATTCCCTTGGTGATCGAACAGAGCTTGGCGCGGTGAGCCTTCGGGGCGACTTCCATAATATAGATGACCTGCATATCGTTGGGCGTAAAGAAACCCCAGACGACACCGCCGATAATGAATCCGATATAGGTGCGGCAGGTCATACAGATCAGAAGACCAATTCCCATGCCAATGGTATTGATGACCAGGAAGATCTTGCGGCCGAATCGGTCGGAGAGGGTCTTATAGAGCGGCAGGATGGCCATGATCATGTAAGTCGGAATACTGGCAACCGCCATTTTGCTGATGGCTGAGGCATATTCACTGGTTGCTGTATCAGCGCCAGGAATTTTGAACAGGTCAAAGATCATGAAGGGCTTCATCACACCCATGTTGGACGTGATCTCGTCCGCAACATACACGATCGTCAGGACAACGATGATCACGGACATGTATTTCAGATAGGCCAGTGATTTCTTTTCCTTGGCTTTCAGTTTCACAAGCTCTGCCTGTTCCTGAACTGGTGTTTTCATAACAGCAATCTCCTTGTAGGAAGTCAGTTTTCTGTCATTATACTTCGAAGGGTTTCGATCTGCAATACCTGAAAAGTATGAGAAAAAGGCAGTTCCCGAAGACGCATCGATTTTTATGGAATCCGGGTAGCTTTTTATGATATAATGACAGATGGAGACGTGACTGTCTCCATCAAAATGAACGACAGAAAGGAAATAAAATGAGAAATAATTTGTTTACAGATTCCGAGATGCAGGGAATCAGAAAATGGTTCGGTGCCGCGATCGCTGTTCTGGCGATCACGATCCTTTTGATGAATATCGAAGTTTACAGCTTTGGTTTCTTTCGGATCGGTCCTTTGAACTCTGCACCGATTCTGATGATCACCCTGGTTCTTTTCGTTATCTGGGCAGTCATCACTTCGAAGAAATTTCCCTGGATCATGGTAGCCGTCAATATATTGTTGATCGCTGTATCCGTACTTCTGGGAACGAATTTTTATTTCCGCAGAATGACAGCATTTACGCTGGTTGTTATCATTGCCATGCTTGGAATCGGGATCGGACTGTTTATTCTTGGAAGCATCAAACCGAAAAAGGAAAAGTAAAATGAGAAAAATTCTGATTGTTGTCGATATGCAGAACGATTTTATCGATGCAGCGCTTGGGACAAAAGAAGCGGTCTCCATCGTGGAAGCGGTCAAAGATAAGATTCGTTCTTATGAACCGGATGATATCTATGTCACGATGGATACCCATGGTGAGAATTATATGGAAACAAGAGAAGGCCGGTTCCTTCCGGTTCCTCATTGTATCAGGGGAACGGAAGGGTGGAAGATCCGTCCGGATATCGAAGTACTGCTGGAAGGGGCTCATATCTATGAAAAGCCAACTTTCGGCAGTACCAGACTGGCAGAAGATCTGACGAAGGTTTCAGAAGAAGAACCGATCCGGATCGAACTTGTTGGCCTTTGTACAGATATCTGTGTCGTATCCAATGCGCTTCTTTTAAAAGCCCACATGCCGGAGACAGATATTCTGGTTGATGCTAAGTGCTGCGCCGGCGTCACACCGGAGAAACATCTGGCAGCGCTGGAGACGATGCGTTCCTGCCAGATCCAGGTCATCAACGCTTAAAACTATGTGTACCCGTTTTTATGTTGAACCGGACAACGAAGAGACTCAGGATATCATCGAAGAAGCGATCCAGTCCAAACTCAGATGGGCGTTTCTGCGTGCCGGAAGCGCGATCCTGACATCCGGTGAAATTCGTCCGACAAATGTCGTTCCGGTGATTGCAACCAGACGGGATGGAAAGAAAGCAGCCTTCCCCATGCGATGGGGATTTCAGATTCCGGGAAGATCTCTGCTTGTCAATGCGCGCACAGAAACGGCCGCTGAGAAGCCTTCTTTCAGGGAATCCTGGCAGATTCACCGGTGTATCATTCCGGCTTCCTGGTATTATGAATGGGAGCATCTGATCGGTAATTCGGGTCAGAAAAAAACCGGCGATAAGTTTATGATTCAGCCGCTTGGTTATACCATGACTTATCTGGCAGGTCTGTACCGGATGGAAGAAGGACTGCCTGTTTTTACAGTGCTTACCAGAGATCCTCAGGAAGAAGAGCTTAGAAGAATCCATGACCGGATGCCGCTGATTTTTCCTCCCGATAAGATCAGTGACTGGATCAACCCGCAGATCAAGCCGGAAAGTCTGCTGCCCTATGCACTGACAAAGATGGAGACAGTTCGAGTTCAGGAAACTGAAAAGGAGAAATGACCCATGGATAGGAAAACCATTCTGATCGTCATTGCGCTCTGCGGTCTGGCTGCCTCAGGCGTTGGTCTTTTAATGAATGTATCGGGTTTGTTTTTCACTCCGATCGCTGAGGAACTGGGTTTAATGAAAGGTACGGTCAGCATGACCCTGACCGTAGGCAATATCTGTTTTTCCATCGGCGGACTGCTGTGTCCGAAGGTGATTGCGAAATACCGGATGAAACTAGTCCTGATTTTTGCAACATCGATGATGGCAGGCGGAACAGCCTTGCTTTCGATCTGCAATTCCATTGTACTCATGTATATTTTTCATGCGCTTCGGGGTTTGGCGGCCGGTCTGGCTGGGTTTGTGTTTATTACCCTGGTGATCAACCAGTGGATACATAAGAACGTAGGATTCATTACCAGTATAACGATGGGATTCAGTGGTCTGGCCGGTGCACTGTTTTCCCCCATTGTATCCGCTGTCATCCAAAGCAGCGGATGGAGAATGGCATATCTTCTGGTCGCCGTTATGATCGTTTTACTCAATCTGCCGGCGATATTTTTTGTCCCTCCGATGAGTGTGCGTACCCGGGAAAAAGATGAAGAGGATGATACCGGAAAGAAAAAGACAAAAACGAGAAGCTACAGCGTCATCATGGTCGTGATCGTCGCGGTCTATTCGGCCTGTGCCTGCGGTGCTGCAGCGCTGGCTCAGCATTTTCCGGGAATCGTAAGCGAGCGAAACCTTCCGGTGGCAGTCGGTGCAACTATGCTGTCGATCAGTATGGTCATGAATACAGGCGGAAAGATGATCCTGGGGATTTTAGTGGATAAAATCGGCGCGAAAAGATCCCTGCCGTTGTTCTCGATCCTGGTGATGCTCAGCCTTCTGCTTCTGATGTTTGTTCCAGTCAGCTTTGCAATGTACGCAGCGGCTGCATTCTATGGCCTGTGTTTTGCCATGTCGACTGTAGGCGTCGTTTCAATGACCAGAGATCGTTTTGGAATGGAAAACTACGCTGACACCTATCCGAAGATCAGTCTTTGCGGAAGTGCGTCGAATGCCATCTTTACAGCCGTCATAGGATTCTTATATGATGCCTCCGGTTCTTATCGTCTGACCATGTTCATGATGCTTTCTATGGAGATCATTGCTTTTCTGATCATTATTTACGTGTATCATACGATTGCAAAAGCCAAGAAGGCAGGAAAGGAAGCATAAGATGAAGAAAGCAGTTATTAACAGAATCGATTATGAAACGTACCGGTTTACCGAACAACTGCTTGGCGTAAACGTATACTGTTATCTTCTGGTCGGAGACGAGAAGGCTTTGCTTATCGATACAGCCTATGGTTTTACGGATATCCCGGCTGCTGTCAGGGAGATTACAGACAAACCGTTGATGGTTGTATGTACCCATGGACATTTTGATCATGTGAGCGGCAGCTACCGGTTTGAGGAATGTTTCCTGAGCAAAGAGGATGAAGAAGTCTATAGGCGGCATTCTCAGCAGGCATATATTGAAGAATTATTGAATCAGAACTTTGGCGGCGGCATGATGGCCAAAGCCTTTGGTATGATCCTGAAACCTATTTTGAACGGAATATACAGTCATCCGTTCCCAAAGACAAACCCGCTCCCTGACAGCGGATGTTTTGATCTGGGTGGAAGAAAAGTCACGATCATCCAAACACCGGGTCATACCGGAGGTTCGGTTTCACTTTATGATGCGAAACACGGATATCTGTTCTCGGGGGACACATGCGGAGATGAAGGCATGCTGCTGCATTTTCCGGAAAGTACGAGCATGAAAGTATTTCATGAGACAATCCGGAGAATTCTTTCTATGGTCAGGGACGGCAGGATCGTACGAAATTTTCCTTCGCATCAGGCCAGCCCCGCGCCACTTAAGAAGCTTCAGAACTATGACTTGCTGCTTGACCGGATGGAACAGGGAGATCTGACGGAAGAAGAGTGGAAGAAAGGAATCGCTGGTTACGGAGGAATCCGGATCCAGTTTGATCCTGCACGTATAAAAGCAGAAATCGGAAGTTTTCCCAAAGAGACTATGCAGAAAGAGAGTGAAATGAGATCAGAAAACCCGAAAATGCCTTCCTTTGTACAGAAGGCCGCTGCAAAAATGGTCGCCGGGCTTTTATATCACCCGTCAGGAATAGTACGGCCGTCCCGAAAGACTGTTATGCAGCGGACCAGTAAAGAAGTGGGATTTGATATAGAATCTGTTTATCAGAGCTGGATGAAGGAAGAGTTCAGTGTCATGAACGGGAATATCCGGATTCCGGCTGAGTTTCATCACCTCCCGAATGCCAAGGGTGTTGCGATCCTTGCCCATGGATATGGCCAGAATCGTTATGTCATGATTCCGCAGGCAAAGCTCTTCAGAGAACTTGGCTATGCGACCTTGTTTTTTGACCAGCGTCATTTTGGCGAGAGCAAAGCACCAAGCGGCGGATTCGGTCTGGAAGAGGCAGAGGACCTGTGTGTACTGGCCCGTTGGGTAAAGGAGCGCTGTGGAGAAGATGCGAAAATCGTAAGTCTCGGTGTTTCCATGGGTGCTATGGCCGTGATGAATGCTATGACACTTAGTCAGGATATCAGTGCAGTGATTGAGGACTGTGGACCTTCTACCCTGGATAGCATGATTGAACCTTTTTCCATCATGATGATGAAATCGGTGAATCCCTATCTGAGGGAAAGTGTTAGAAAGACAGCAGAAAAATGCGGAAGTTCTCTGGAAGAAAATCGTCCGATCGATCGTGTTGCAGCGTCGGATCTGCCGCTCTTGGTCATTCACAGTGATGGAGACAGCCTGGTGAATGTCCGGCACGGAAAAGACATTGCTGCTGCATCCAGCAATCCTCTGTCAAGGATCAGGATCTTCCCGGGCAGGGAACATGCACTGAGCGTTGTGGATGCGGATGAATACAAGCAAGCGCTCGATCAGTTCTTAACAGACGTTTTTTCGACTTAAACAATAATACAAGACTAAGTAGATAGAGTAAGGGGCTGTTGCAGAATAGCCCGATAAAAACAAAGAAAGACCTTGAGCTGTAAGCAGCAATGTGAATAAACAGTCATCAAGGTCTTCTCTTTGTGAAATAATTAATTGGACACATCATTATGTCTATGGACCGCGAAGGGTTTTCATTTTTCATATACGGACTTTTAATCCCGTATTTTCTGATTTTTGATTGAAAAAAGGGATCAGAAATCATTATATGAAAATAAT
>JAFOIR010000056.1 GCA_017420625.1 Bacillota bacterium | reverse complement strand
GTCGATGATACCAGAAAGGCTGTTATCAACGATCACGGTCAGGACTTTCAGGATACCTACGTTGTATTTGATATTGAGACGACCGGATTTAACAAAGAAACAGACAGTATTATTGAAATCGGCGCGGTCAAGGTTCAGAACGAAAAGATCATTGACCGGTTCAGTCACTTCGTGGATCCGGAAAGACCGATTCCGGAGCATATCACCAGGCTGACCTCGATCACCGATGACGATGTCAGAGGACAGGGCAATATCGGTAAGATCCTGCCGGAATTTCTGACGTGGGTCGGGGACAGTGTACTGGTTGCACATAATGCTTCCTTTGATACCGGATTCATTGCCAATAAAAATGCCAAATTATCCGGAGCGCCGATCGATCTGACGATCGTTGACACATTGGAACTTTCAAGAGGCCTGTACGAACTGAAACGGTATACCCTGGATTCGGTAGCCCGTCATCTGGGCGTGGAACTGAAAACACATCATCGTGCCGTCGATGATGCCGAATGTACTGCGGAGATCTTTCTGCGTATGCTGGAAGACCTTCGGGACAAGAAGATTACGGTTCTTTCCGAAGTCAATCAGTATATCCATGAACATACCGATGTGAAAAAGCTTCGTTCGCATCATGCGATCCTGCTGGTGAAGAATCAGGTCGGACTGAAAAATCTCTATAAACTGATCTCTCGTTCCCATCTGGATTATTTTTACCGTCAGCCCAGAATGCCCAAGAGCGTGATCGAAGAACACCGGGAAGGATTGATCCTGGGATCTGCATGCAGCAGCGGAGAGCTCTATGAAGCTGTTCTGGAAAATGACAGTGCTGAAACTATCGAAGGAATCGTTGCCTTCTATGATTATCTGGAGATTCAGCCTCTGGCAAACAATCTGTATCTGATCGATGATGAAAAGCATGAAAATGTTCGATCTGCTGAGGATCTGAAAGAGATCAACCGAAGAATCGTAGAGCTGGGACGCACATACGGCAAACCGGTCGTAGCTACCTGTGACGTACATTTCAAAGATCCGGAAGATGAAGAATTCAGACGGATTTTGCTCTCCTCGATGAAATACTCGGATGCGGATAAGCCTATGCCGCTGTATTTCAGAACCACCAATGAGATGCTGGAAGAATTTGCCTATCTCGGGAAGGAGATCTGCGAAGAGGTCGTCATCGATAATCCCAACCGGATCGCTGATCAGGTCGATGTGATCCTGCCCATTCCGAACGGACAGTTTTCTCCGGTCATTGAAGGAGCCGAGGAAGAACTGAAGAATGTCTGTTATGAGAAAGCAAAAAGTCTCTATGGAGATCCGCTCCCGGAGATCGTAGAAGCAAGGCTCGATCATGAACTTGGCTGTATTATCAGAAACGGTTTTTCGACTTTGTATATTCTGGCAAGACGTCTGGTGCAGCATTCGATCGCTGACGGATATTATGTCGGATCCCGTGGATCAGTCGGATCATCTTTTGCAGCGACGATGGCAGGCATTACGGAAGTCAATCCGCTGAAAGCGCATTATTATTGCCCGAAATGTCATTTTACAGACTTTGATCCCGAAGAAGCCAGGGGAATTGCCGGTATGAGCGGTTTTGACCTGCCGGAACGGGATTGTCCTGTCTGCGGTACCAGACTCAAAAAGGACGGACAGGAGATCCCCTTTGAAGTTTTCCTGGGATTTGACGGGGATAAGGAACCGGATATCGATCTGAACTTCTCCGGAGAATATCAACCCAAGGCTCATGCCTATGTAGGTGAAATGTTCGGTGAAGATCATGTTTATCGTGCCGGTACCATGGGAGGACTGGCAGAGAAGACCGCATACGGTATGGTCAGGCATTATCTGGAAGAGCATGGAAGAGTGTGTTCCAATGCCCAGATCAACTATCTGATCTCCGGCTGTCTTGAGGTCAAGCGAACAACCGGTCAGCATCCCGGCGGGATACTGGTCGTTCCGACCGATCATGATGTCTATGATTTTACGCCGATTCAGCATCCGGCCAATGATATGACAACGCCGATCATTACCTCCCACTACGATTATGACCAGCTGCACGGACGTCTTCTCAAGCTGGATATTCTCGGACATGATGATCCGACGATGATCCGCATGCTGGAAGATATGACCCATACCGTTGCGACTGAAGTTCCGGTGGATGATCCGGGCGTCATGGCACTTTTCCTGGGGACAGAGTCGCTCGGAGTAACACCGGAGGATATCGGTTCTCCGGTCGGCACATACGGAATCAGCGAATTTGGCACCCATTTCGTACGGCAGATGCTGGTCGATACCAAACCAAAGTCCTTTTCAGATCTGTGCAGGATCTCCGGTCTGTCTCACGGAACGGATGTTTGGAACAATAATGCCAAGGATATCGTAGCACAGGGAATCGCGTCGATCTCTGAATGTATCTGTACACGAGAAGATATTATGATCGATCTTATCCATCTTGGAATGGATAAACTGGAATCCTTCAAAATCATGGAGAAAGTCCGTAAGGGAAAGAAGAGCGGAGGGCTTTCGCCGACCGATATTGAACATATGGTGGCACACGGGATCGAACCCTGGTATCTCGATTCCTGTAAGAAGATCCAGTATCTGTTTCCGAAAGGACATGCGGTGGCCTATGTAACGATGTCGCTTCGTATCGCTTATTATAAGGTCCATTATAAAGAGTACTACTATGCAGCCTATTTCACGATCCGTGCTGACAGCTTCGACTATGAAACCATGGCAATGGGTCGGCAGAAAGCACAGGATGCCAAGGCAGCGATCGAAGCGAAGTCCCAGAAGGAGCAGACGGCCAAGGATAAGGAAATTCATACCCTGCTGGAACTTGTGATCGAGTTTTATGCCCGAGGGCTTCAGTTCCTTCCC
>JAFOIR010000442.1 GCA_017420625.1 Bacillota bacterium | reverse complement strand
TCTTAAGATCGGCTTTCATTTGGCGCACATTCGCCTCTTCTCCCGGCAAATGGCTCGTCAGGCTGATATAGACTGTCCCGTTATTCATTTTTCAATGCTGACCTTGGAAACTGTCAGATCTTCAATGTCCAGGATCTGGCGTGAGAAACTGCGGAACTGGTCAATACTGTCCGAAGCATAGAAATCGTAGGTTCCGGCCGGGCGGTCTGCCTCCATGCCATGTTGATGCAAAAAGTCCTTCATTTCCTGCGTTGCTGCTTCCGAAACGTTGATCAATGTCACATTCTCTCCCATCTCTTCCTGGATGAGGGGTCTTAACAGAGGATAATGCGTACATCCGAGAATGACGGTATCAACTTTGTTTTCTATCAAAGGTCTGATATAGCGCCGGATGACTTCGCGGGTCACCTCATCGCTGAACCAGCCCTCTTCCACCAGCGGAACAAAGAGTGGGCAGGCCTGGGACGTTACCTTCAAAGAGGGAACTTCCTTCAGAAGGAGCCGTTCAAAAGCACCGGAACGAATCGTTGCAGCCGTTCCGAGAACACCGATCCGACCATTTCTGGTGGCGCGAAGTGCCGCACGGGCGCCAGGTTCTGCCACGCCGATGATCGGGAGATCATAGGAAGCTTTCATCTCTTCCAGAGCGTTCGAACTGGCGGTACCGCAGGCGATGATCACGCCTTTGACGTCATGCCCCAGCAGAAAATGCATAGCCTGATGGGAGAATTCGATGATGGTCTGTTTGGATTTGCTTCCGTAGGGGAGTCTTGCAGTATCGCCGAAATAGACTGCATTTTCCCTGGGCATGAGGCCTTCCATTTCGCGGATGACCGTCAGTCCGCCCAGCCCGGAATCAAATACACCAATGGCTCTGTTATCCATATTTATCTCTCAAATCCCAGACGGATCAGTTCATCAACCAGTTCAGGATAGCTTAGTCCCTGCTTTTCCCAAAGGACCGGATACATACTGATCTTGGTAAAGCCGGGGAAGGTATTGATCTCGTTGAAGATCACTTCACCAGTCGCTTTTTCTACAAAGAAATCTACACGGGACAGCCCTCTGCCGTCTACCCCCCGGAAAATTTCACAGGCATCTTTCCGGATTTCTTCGACCGTTTCCTGAGGAAGGTCAGGATCCAGAACCGTCTGGGACTTCTCGTTGAAATATTTGGCTTCATATGTATAGAAGGTATCCGCTGCCAGGATCTCGCCAACGCCGCTGGCCTTCGGGTGTTCGTTGCCAAGGACGGCGCATTCGATCTCTCGTCCGACGATTCCTTCTTCCACGAGGATCCGGCTGTCGTTATCTGCAGCAATCTTCAGGCCTTCGATCAGACTTTCCCGATCCGTTGCTCTGGTCACACCGATGGATGATCCGGCGTTGGCCGGCTTGACATATACCGGATACGGCAGGTGTTTTTCGATTCTCTCCACCACTTTATCCATGTCGGAAAGCTCCCACAGGAAAACCGGTTCATAATCAGCCTGACGGATGCCGAGGGTACTCACGATCCGTTTGGTCGTCAGTTTATCCATGGATGCGGCCGATGCCAGTACGCCGCAGCCGACATACGGAAGACGGGCGATCTCCAAAAGTCCCTGGATGGTACCGTCTTCACCATTCTTACCGTGAAGGACAGGAATCGCAATGTCGATAGGCTGTTTTTTCCACTGATCGCCTTCGCCGCGAATCAAAAGCGTAGATTTTTCTTCACCGGGCAGGATCGCTGCTTCCGGTGCCTGATCAGGGTCAAAGCTGTCGTCGATCTGATCCGGCAGACAGGTCACATAACGCCACAGACCGGTTCGGGTAATATATACATAGAAAGCTTCATAGCGGGATTGATCAAGAGCCCTGGCGACGTTTCCTGCAGACATTCTGGATACAGCATGCTCAGAGGAACGTCCGCCAAATAGAATCAATACATTGGTTTTCAATTACTTCTCACCTCAAATGATATTTAACTGTCCTATTCTACCAGAATTCCAATGAAAAAACAAGACAAGAATCCGTTGACATTCGAAAGTCAGGGTGTTAAGATGAAGATTAGTGAATTCAGGCACATGCCTAAAATAATGGAGGTTTTATTATGAAGCTGCAGGTTTTCCTTTACAACAAATTTGGTTATGCTCAGCGGATCGCCGATGCTCTGGCAGAGAAATTTACATGCAAATGTGATCAGATTCCTCCGGCCTATCAGTGCAATGAAGAAAAACTGATCTTTATCGTATACGAAAAGTACGGCTCTCTGGACAAGAAACTGGTTGCCTACATGAAGGAAATGGACAAGAAGAAAGTCCAGAATATCGCATATATCGAGATTTCCAATACTGGTAATGAAGCTCTGGAAGAGATGTGCAATCTTGTTAAAGCCAACGGCGTCAACATCAGTGGTACCTATGGCGTCACGATCAAACGCAGCCTGTTCTCCAAAGGTCAGCTGACCGAAGAACAGATGCATGAAGTGTTGAAATTTGCGGACGAGCAGGGCAAAGCAAACTTCGAATTCCTTCGTAAGCAAGGCTAAACCTCTTTTCCGGTTTGCTGCCGGCTCAAATCCAAATATGATACATAAAAAGAATCCCGAGCTTTCGCTCGGGATTCTTCTCATTTCAATTCTGTTTTCAGTTCTGAATTTTTTATCTCGCAGAATATCATTATTCCGCAGCAACCAGATCAAAGGTTTCGGTGATTTCGGCATTGCCGCTTAAATCTGCATAGACATGAACGATCACGTAGGAAGGTTCTGCTCCGGGAGCAACCGCTGTTACTTCACAGAGAATCGAATAATTCGTACCGGAAACCAGCTGAGTCGCCAGAAGGCAAACCGGAGTATATTCAGCGCCAAGTTTCTTTTCGCTTGCTTTGGCAAGGGCTTCTTTAGCTTCGTCTGTAACATTCAGAGACTCGGAAAGGGTCCAGCCGCCAAGCATGCCTTCACCAGCTTCTACCGGTGCTTCGCTGTCCAGGATGGATGTGATTTCCACAGCACCTTCCAGGTTCTTATAGATCACAACGACGGCATAATGAGCGGTTGCATTCGGGGTCACAGGGGTGATCTGGCAAAGAACACGGTAATTCATACCGGAAACAAGCTGGCTGCCCAGGAAGGCAACAGGTGTATAATTCGCACCGAGCAGTTTCTCCGTCGCCTTGGCGACCAGATCTTTGATCTCATCCGTGACTTCCATGGAGTCCGGTTTGATCCAGCCGCCAACCGTGGCGGTTTCAGTTTCTGAATCTGCAGTGTTTTGTGTTTTATTCTTTGTGCACGCAGTGAGGGAAACGATCAGTGCACATACCAGGATCATTGATAATACTTTTTTCATTTTGTTTTTTCTCCTATTTTTCTTTTTTTATCGAAACCCGTCAGAATACCCCTTCCTCTACAGGTGGGGGATGAATGACGGCCTTCAGCTTAAACTCAATAACGCCAATATCGTAGTTTTCTCTTGCCTGCTTTCCCGAGATATGATATAATATGCGCAACAATATGTCGCGTTATAGCGCTTAACTCTTCGGGAAAGGAGGGGAACATACCTTGTATCTTACCGTAAGACAGCAGGTCAAACATCTGTCTAAGGAAGACTTCTCTTCCTTGCGCCAGCTCTGCCGCGCAGCCAAGAATCTCACCAATGAAGCCTTGTATAATGTAAGACAATATTTCTTTAGTGAAGGCGGATATCTGAGATATGAGTCAAACTATAAACTGCTTAAGACCAG